>NZ_JAOWFM010000056.1:0-56635 GCF_030333655.1 Citrobacter sp. CK180
ATATAGTCATTCGCACCCTGAGAATTACACTTTAAGTGATTCAGGGTATGCGCTTACTGGTTACGAATATTGAGCGAGAATCACGTGATGATCGCCGCTTTTCTTTCGAGCCAGTGGGTGCTCCACGTTCGCTAACGAATACTCAGGGCATGCAGATAAACTGCTGGCTATATTTCTTTCGAAGAGCGTGGAATGCATACCAATCCCCGATAAAAAGGAGTTGGTGATGACTGCGACTAATCAATTTGCTGCGCACGTTGGTCTGGACTGGGCAGATAAAAAGCACGATGTCTGTGTTCAGTTTAAAAACGGTGAACGCACATTCCATGTGATTGAACATACGCCGGAAGCACTTGATGTCTGGCTTACCGAGTTACACCAGAAGGTAAAAGGCAGGATCGCTATCGCCGTTGAGCTGAAGAAAGGTCCCGTGGTGTATGCTCTTCAGAAATATCCATTTATCACCGTTTTCCCCGTCCACGCTTTGTCCCTGGCTCGTTACCGGCAGGCCTTCTCGCCCAGCGGCGCTAAAGATGACCCGCAGGATGCCGAGCTGGCATTAGAGTTAATGCTGCGTTATCCCCAAAAGATAAAAGCCATTGAACCCGACAATGCGGATATCCGGTTACTCCAGCAACTGGTTGAGCAGCGCCGTCAGCTGGTTGAAGATAAACGCCGTTTTGTGAACCGGATAATCAACACACTTAAACAGTATTATCCTCAGCCACTGGAGTGGTTCTCACATCGGGGTAGCTTACTATTGTGTGAGCTGATTATCCGGTGGCCCAGTCTGCAACAACTGAAACGAGCGAGGCGCGACACGATCCGCAACTTTCTGAATGCCAAAGGTGGCCGCGCAATGGCTCTTACCGAGCAACGTGTTGCGAGTATTGATAACGCGATCCCATTGACTACAGACCCGAGCGTTATAGAGGCTAATGCTTTGATGGCAACAGCACTGGCGACACAAATTAAAGTCGTGAGTGAAATCATCAAAACCTATGACGAACGAATCGAAGCGTTGTTTGACACATTGCCAGATGCGGAGCTGTTCAAATCACTTCCGGGCATGGGGCCGTGTATGGGCCCACGAATGCTTGCTGCACTTGGTGATAACCGTGACCGGTTTAACAGCGCTGAAGAAATTCAAAACTACGCAGGTATTGCACCGGTGACAGAACGAAGTGGCCAGAAATCCTGGGTTCACTGGCGATGGCAGTGTGCCAAGTTCGTCAGGCAAACCTTTGTTGAATGGGCTGCCAAGACGGTTAATTCATCATACTGGGCCAGACTGTATTATCAGGGCCTCAGAGAGAAGGGCAAATCTCATCAGTCTGCGATCCGGGCACTGGCGTTCAAATGGATAAGGATCATTTACCGCTGCTGGAAGGCCAGAACCCAGTACGATGAAGCAAAATATTTGCTGGCTCTCGAAGCGCGCCACTCGCCCTTACTGAAGCCATAAAAAGCTTGTCGAATGTCTCAGGGCGTGAAGCAGGTGGTTGAACTGCACGCTTCAGTAGAGTACGTCGTCTGGTTTTTAGGTTTTCAGCCGGGCTTCCCGTATCTCGGGGGCTTACCGGAACAATTACACACGCCAAGACGGGCAGAACCGCGCCTGATTGTTCCGGCGGGTTCCGTGGGGATTGGCGGCCCGCAAACCGGGATTTACCCTCTGCCGACGCCGGGTGGCTGGCAACTAATCGGCCATACGCCGCTGAAGCTGTTCGACCCACAGCGGGATGAGCCCATCCTGTTACGTCCGGGCGACACCATACGCTTTGTCCCGCAGAAGGAGGGGGTATGCTGAACATTATTCGCGCGGGTATGTACACCTCAGTGCAGGATGGGGGACGACACGGCTATCGTCAGTCCGGTATTAGCCATTGCGGCGCGCTGGACAAACCGGCGCTGCATATCGCGAACCTGCTGGTGGGGAATGACGCCAGTGCTCCGGCGCTGGAGATTACGCTCGGCCAACTGGTGGTGGAATTTGAATCCGACGGCTGGTTTGCATTGACCGGCGCCGGGTGCGAGGCCCGTCTGGACGACCAACCGGTCTGGACCGGCTGGCGGCTGCCGGTGAAAGCAGGGCAGCGTCTGGCGCTGAAGCGCCCGCTCCACGGAATGCGCAGCTATCTGGCCGTGGCGGGCGGCATTGACGTGCCTGAAGTGATGGGGTCGTGCAGCACCGACCTGAAAGTCGGCATTGGCGGGCTGGAAGGGCGCTTGTTAAAAGATGGCGATCGGCTGGCGACAGGAAGGTCAGAACGCCAGTTCAGCGGCCCGCAGGGCGTTAAACAGCTGCTGTGGGGGAACCGGATTCGCGCGTTGCCTGGCCCGGAATACCAGGAGTTTGAAGCGGCCTCGCAGGAGGCGTTCTGGCGCTCGCCGTGGCAGCTTAGCCCGCAAAGTAACCGTATGGGCTATCGTTTGCAGGGGCAACCGCTGAAACGTACCACCGAACGTGAGTTACTGTCGCACGGGCTGCTGCCGGGCGTTATTCAGGTGCCGCATAATGGTCAGCCGATCGTGCTGATGAACGATGCCCAGACCACCGGCGGCTACCCGCGTATCGCCTGCATCATTGAGGCGGATATGTATCATCTGGCGCAGATCCCTCTCGGGCAACCGATCCATTTTGTTCAGTGTACGCTGGAGGAGGCGCTTAAGGCGCGTCACGATCAGCAGCGTTATCTGGAACAGTTAACATGGCGACTCAACGATGAATATTGATCTTAACGCAGACTTAGGAGAAGGGTGCGCCAGCGATGCGGCGTTACTGCAACTGGTGTCATCCGCCAACATCGCCTGCGGATTTCACGCGGGCGATGCGCAAACCATGCTGGCGAGCGTGCGCGAAGCGCTGAAAAACGGTGTAGCGATTGGCGCGCATCCCAGTTTCCCGGATCGGGAAAACTTTGGCCGCACCGCCATGACGTTACCGCCGGAAACCGTCTACGCCCAGACGCTGTACCAGATCGGCGCGCTGGCGGCGATAGCCCGCGCGGAAGGCGGCGTTATGCGTCATGTCAAACCGCACGGTATGTTGTACAACCAGGCGGCGAAAGATCCACAGCTGGCGGATGCCATCGCCAGAGCGGTACATGCCTGCGATCCGTCGCTGATTCTGGTCGGGCTGGCGGGTAGCGAACTGATTCGCGCAGGCGAGCATTATGGCCTGACGACGCGTCAGGAAGTTTTTGCCGATCGGGGGTATCAGGCTGACGGCAGCCTGGTGCCGCGAACCCAGCCGGGCGCGCTGGTAGAAGACGAAGAACACGCGTTGGCGCAAACGCTGGGCATGGTGGAATCCGGTAGAGTGAAAAGCATTACCGGTGAATGGGCGAACGTTGTGGCGCAAACGGTATGTATTCACGGCGACGGCGAGCACGCACTCGCTTTTGCCCGTCGTTTGCGCGCGGCGTTTGAAGAACGCAGTATCAGGATTATGGCATAACCAATAACCAGGCTGACACAGTGCCCGAAGAGGCGCTGTGCAAATAAAAACAACGCAACACGACTGACAGGAACGGATCATGGGAGACGCAATTTCTCTCTGGCCACTGATGGGTATCGCCGTCATTGTGGCTGGATTTCTTTTACGCTTTAACCCGGTATTAGTGGTCATTATTGCCGGGATCGTCACGGGACTGGCGGCGCAGATGCCGATCGCCACGATCCTCGAAAAACTGGGTGAAGGGTTCCTCAATACCCGTAACCTGCCCTTTATTCTGCTGATTCCGCTGGCGGTTATCGGTCTGCTGGAACGTCACGGGCTCAAAGAGCGCGCGCAGGCGTGGATCGCGAAAATCCGCAGCGCCACGGCAGGACGTCTGCTGATTGTCTATCTGTTTGTCCGCGAAGCGACGGCAGCGCTGGGGCTGACCAGTCTCGGCGGCCATCCGCAAATGGTGCGTCCGTTGCTGGCGCCGATGGCGGAAGGGGCGGCAGAGAAAATACACGGGGAACTGCCAGGCACGGTTCGCTACCGGCTGCGGGCAATGTCAGCAGCCACCGATAACGTCGGGCTGTTTTTTGGCGAAGACATTTTCGTGGCTTTTGGCGCCATCATCTTTATGCACAACTTCATGCTGGAGTCCGGCGGGATTCAGACCGAGCCGCTGCATATTGCGCTGTGGGGGATTCCGACGGCGATCTGCGCTTTTCTGATTCACGGCGCGCGCCTGTGGCGTCTGGACAATTATCTGCAACGTGAAGTGGCGAAAGTCAGCGCGGCGATGAGCAAAGGAGAGGCGAAATGAATTTTCAACAAAGCTATCTCTATTGGCTGGCCGGTGTGGTGCTGTTGATTGTCGCCGTCATGTCGTGGCAGGACAAAGCCAACCCGCGTCGCCTGACGACGGGGTTATTCTGGGGCGTTTATGGCGTACTGTTCCTGCTCGGCGACTGGACTTATCAGCTGGTGGGCGACAAACGCATGGTTAACATCGCCGTCGGTGGGGCGGTGGTGGTGATGGCGCTGATTGCCGGTTTTGGCGGCGTGAAGCTGGGAAGCTATCACCAGCGAACTCGCGAACAGCGTGAGGAAAGCGCCAGTCGTCTGGGCAACCGCCTGTTTTATCCGGCGCTGGCGATCCCGGTGGTCACGGTGATCGGCGTGCTTATGTTCAACCATGTTCCCGGATTGCAGGAGGCGCTGTTCGGGCCGGGCAATCACGCCACGCTGGTGACGCTGTTTTCCATGACTGTGGGGTCATTGATTGGTCTGGGAATGGCGATAAAGATGACGCATGAGAAGGTGCACCAGCCGATTCAGGAAGCGCGTCGTCTGCTGGATTCCATCGGTTGGGCGTTCATTTTGCCGCAGATCCTCGCCACGTTAGGGCTGTTATTTACCGCGGCAGGCGTCGGCAGCGGAATTTCGTATCTCACCCAGGAATATCTTGCCGTCGATAGCCGCTTTATCGCCGTGGCGGTCTACACCATCGGTATGGCGCTACTGACGATGGTGATGGGGAACGCCTTTGCCGCATTCCCGATTGTGACGGCGGGGATTGGGATTCCAATCCTGGTGCTGCAACATGGCGGGAACCCGGCGGTGATGGCGGCAATCGGCATGTTCTCCGGCTACTGCGGAACGCTGATGACGCCGATGGCGGCAAACTTTAATATCGTGCCTGCGGCGCTGCTGGAATTGCCGGATAAAAATGCGGTGATTAAAGCGCAGGTGCCGACCGGTATTGTGCTGCTGTTGGTTAACGTGTTTCTGATGTATTTCCTGATGTTTCTGTAAGGAGGAAGGATG
Organism: Citrobacter sp. CK180; assembly: GCF_030333655.1. NCBI lineage: Bacteria > Pseudomonadati > Pseudomonadota > Gammaproteobacteria > Enterobacterales > Enterobacteriaceae > Citrobacter > Citrobacter sp. CK180. The sequence continues at coordinate 5,270 of NZ_JAOWFM010000056.1, forward strand.
AAGACGGTATTAATCACCGGGTTTGAACCCTTCGGCGGCGAGCAGGTTAACCCTTCCTGGGAAGTGGTCTCGCGTCTCGACAATGCTATTATCGCAGGGTGTCGCGTGGTGGCCCGCCAGCTCCCTTGCGTCTTTGGCGACTCTCTCACCGTGCTGAATGCGGCGATTGACGCGTTATCCCCGGTGCTGGTGCTGGCGATAGGGCAGGCCGGAGGGCGTACGGATATTACCGTGGAGCGCGTGGCGATTAATATTGACGATGCGCGTATCCCCGATAACCGCGGCAGGCAGCCGGTTGATGAGCCCATTGTGGCGGAAGGCCCGGCAGCCTGGTTTAGCACGCTGCCGATCAAAGCGATGGTCTCGGCGATGCGCGAAGCGGGGATTCCGGCATCGGTCTCTCAGACCGCAGGCACTTTTGTCTGCAACCACGTAATGTATGGACTGTTGCATAAATTGCGCGATATTCAGGACGTGAAGGGTGGATTTATCCATATTCCTTATCTGCCGGAACAGGCGGCGGCACATCCTGGTGCGCCCAGCATGGCGGCGGAAACGGTGCGTCAGGCGTTGGAAATCGCCATTGTCACAGCGCTTCATGTGGAAACTGATATTGCAGTAACAGGCGGAGCAACTCACTAACAAAGGACAGAACTATGCCTGAAGGCCCGGAGATCCGTCGTGCGGCGGATAACCTGGAGGCGGCGATCAAAGGCAAACCGTTGACGGATGTCTGGTTTGCCTTTTCGCAGTTAAAACCGTATGAATCGCCGCTGATTGGGCAGACGGTCACCCATATCGAAACGCGGGGGAAAGCGTTGCTGACCCACTTTTCGCAGGGGCTGACGCTCTACAGCCATAACCAGTTGTATGGCGTATGGCGAGTAGTGGAGACGGGGAACATCCCGGCAACCACCCGGGTATTACGCGTTAACCTGCAAACGGCGGATAAAACCATTCTGCTTTACAGCGCGTCCGACATTGAAATGTTGACGCCGGAACAGCTCGCCACCCACCCGTTTCTGCAACGCGTCGGGCCGGACGTGCTGGACCCGCGGCTGACGCCCGATGATGTAAAAGCGCGTCTGCTCTCTGCGCGTTTTCGTAATCGTCAGTTTTCCGGGCTGTTGCTGGATCAGGCGTTTCTCGCCGGGCTGGGCAACTATCTGCGTGTGGAAATTCTCTGGCAGGTAGGGCTGACGGGGCAGCATAAGGCGAAAGATCTCAGCGACCAACAGCTGGAGGCGTTATCTCATGCGCTGCTCGATATCCCGCGTCTTTCTTATACCACGCGCGGTCAGGCGGATGAGAACACGCATCACGGCGCGCTGTTTCGCTTTAAGGTGTTCCACCGGGACGGCGAAGCCTGCGAGCGCTGCGGCGGCATTATTGAGAAAACGACGCTCTCCTCGCGCCCGTTCTACTGGTGTCCACACTGCCAGACGTAATTCGTCAACGCGCCGGATGGCGGCTTCGCCTTATCCGGCTTACAGGCCAGACCATCCAGCGTGGAAACTAGGCGGGGGAATACGTTTTGCGATATTGCAACGGCGTTTTACCCATATTCTTGCGAAAACAGGTAATAAACCAGGCGTACTCGGAGAAACCGACCTGTTCGGCAATCTCACGCACTGAGCTGTTGGTGTGCAGCAGCAATTCACATGCCTGACGGATACGGCGCATCATCAGATACTCCTGAATGGTGCCGCCCGTTTCCTCGTGAAAGCGGCGTGAGGCATGTCCGCGCGAGCAGCCCATCTCGCGGGCGATATCGTCCAGCGAGCAGCGCTGGTGAAAATGGGTTTCTATCCAACGGATAATGCTGACCGAAAAGGTATTGTATCCCGTCGCCTGCTCCTGATGCGGCAGCAGGCTGATAATCTGCATCACCAGAAATGCGCTGTCGCTGACGCTGAACGTTTTGCTTTTTACCAGCGTTTCAAAACGGCTCAGCAGCGTTTCAATCACCGGCTGTACGTCGCCGACATCAAATACCCGCGCCTTTTCTCCCCGACCGCAGAGCTGACGCAGCAACATTTGCTGACGCGGAAAATCCCGCAGGTACTGCTCAATAATTGAGCCATTAAAATGCAGCGTTGTACGGTGATAAACATTACGATCGTCCTGCTCGACAAACACCTTATGCAGCTTTCCCGGCGGAAAAATAAAAATGCGCCCCGGTTTAACGGTGTACTGCTGGTGCTCCATTAGCGCGATGCCAACTCCCTGAGAAACTGACAGGATCTCCACACACTGATGCCAGTGGTAGTAGTTGGCAGGCATATTCTTCATGCGGTTAAAGTAAATCGACTTATCGTTGAGGTTGATATTCTCAAGATAACTGCTGTCTTCCATTCGCTGCATTTCTGCCCGCCCCTCCCGCAATGTGAATAAACTTAAACTTTTATCACTCTAATCGAATTTTTGTCGCTAAAAGAGGATGAATGTTGTTATTCATCACCGACGTTGTCCGAAAATACGACAATTATCACATTTGTCTGTCCGTCTGAATCCTTATTATGCGTCCAACATTTATCAAATGAAACGAGGTTTCATTATGAGAATAAGGCAAGAATATGTCGGACTGGCGCAACAATGGCTGGCGTCAGCCATCCCCCATTTGAGGCGAGGGAACACGCGTCTGGACGCCGGAGAAACGTCTGCACACTACCCGGCGGATGTCGCCGGAATGGAAGGTTTCTCCCGTCTGCTGTGGCTGCTGGCGCCGTTACTGAGCGGTGGCGAAGCCGATGATTTTCGCGAGACGTTTATCGACGGTATTCGTCACGGCTGCGATCCCGAACATCCTGATTACTGGGGTTCTCTGGCGGATAACGATCAGCGATGCGTCGAAATGGCGGCGTTTGGCCTGGCGCTGGCGTTACCGGGAACGGGGCTTTGGTCAGCGCTCTCCACCGACGAGCAAAACAATCTGGAGCGCTGGTTACGCCAGAGCGCCGACATTCAGATCCCCGATAACAACTGGCATTTCTTCCCGGTGCTGGTGCAGGTGGGGCTTAAGTGCGTCGGGCGGCATTACGACATGATGGTAATTGATAAGCATCTGAATGCCATTGAACCGTTCTGGCTTGGCAACGGCTGGTACGCCGATGGCGCCGGTAAGCCGCGCGACTACTACATCTCCAGCGGGTTTCACTTTTACAGCCTGCTGTACAGCCACTTCATGCAGGATGCTGATCCCGAACGTTGTCTGCGCTATCGTCAGCGCGCGCGTCAGTTCGCGAAAGATTATATCCATTACTTTACCGGTGACGGCAATGCGATCCCCTTTGGCCGTAGCCTGACTTATCGCTTCGTACAGGTCGCATTCTGGAGTGCGGTGGCATATACCGGACTGGATGTGTTTAGCGTACCGGTTATCAAAGGGCTAATCCTGCGGCATATCGACTGGTGGCTGAGCCAACCGTTTATCGGCCCGGATGGTTTGTTCACGCTGGGGTACACATACCCGAATCTGGTGATGACCGAAGATTACAACAGCCCCGGTTCGCCGTACTGGGCATGTAAGGCATTGCTGATTCTGGCGCTGCCGCAAGAGAGTGCGTTCTGGCAGGCGGAACCTGCGCCGCTGCCTGCGCTGGAGACGGTTCACCCGATAGCGGAAGCCGGGCAGTTTATTGTTCATGCGGAGGATAACCATCACGTCTGGATGCTGATGTCCGGGCAGTACGATCGCAATAACTTCGTCAATTTCGACGCCAAATACTGCAAGTTCGCCTATTCCAGCCACTTTGGTTTCACCCTTGAACGCGGCGTGTATGGTCTGAACCATGCCGCCTGTGACTCGACGCTGATGTTCAGTGAGCAGGACGGCTACTGGCGCGGGCGTCGCGAGTGTGATGCGGTGGAGATGACGCCAGCGTGGCTTCGAAGCGTCTGGCGCCCCTGGCCGGATGTCAGCGTCACCACCTGGCTTATTCCGCATGAGCAGGGACATCTCCGGCTGCATCGCGTTGTAACCCCACGCACGCTCGACTGCGTGGAAGGCGGATTCGCACTGAATCGCCATCATCTGACGACGACCCGAATGGCAAAAAACGGGCTGACTCTCAGTACCACTTCCGGCGTGTGTCAGATCGAGGATTTGCTGGCTGAACGCCAGCCGCTGGTCGTCACCACCCCGCCGAACAGCAACATTCTGTATGCCTCTCCTGGAGAGATCCCCTGTCTCGGCACGACGCTCACGCCGGGCACTCACTGGCTGGCCTGTAGCGTTAACGCCACGATGTCTCCGTCGCTGCCGCCGCCGGTGGTCATGGCATTCGATCGTGTCAATCAGGTGCTGACGCTGAACTCGAAAACGCTGGAAATAAAATAATTGACGCTGATGCGGAGAAAATAATGATGAACCCTGTTCAGTCGACACGTTCGGCTTACATCAAGCTGAGTCTGTTTGTATTTCTGTTTACCTTTACCTGGGCGGCCAGTTTTGGCCTGTATGCTATCTGGCTGGGGGATAAAGCCGGGCTGGATGGCGTGGAAATCGGCACGGTGTTTGCCGTTAACGGCGTTTTTGCGGTGATTATCAAACCCGTTTACGGCTACATCATGGACAAAATGGGCATGAAAAAACACCTGCTCTATTTTGTCTGTATTGTTTCGGCACTGATGGCGCCGTTTTACATCTGGTGCTATCTGCCGCTGCTGCAAACCCATTTTGTCAGCGGAATGATTGTCGGCGCGCTGTTTTTCAGCCTCGGCTGGTATGCGGGCGTGGCGGCAGAAGAGTCGTATGTTGACCGTTTCAGCCGTCTGTATGACATGGAGTTTGGCCGTATCCGCATGTGGGCGGCGCTGGGCTGGGCGACGGCGTCGTCGTTTTCCGGCTATCTCTACAATATCTCCCCCAAAATCAACTTTGTTATCAGCACCGTTTCCGCGCTGTGCATGTTCGCGGTGCTGCTGACGCTGAAGGTCGATCACTTTGGTCAGGAAGAAAACAACGTTCTGTCGAAAGAGAAGATTGTCATTGGCGATGTGTTCCAGCTGCTGCGTAATAAAAAGTTCTGGACCTTCTCCCTGTATATCGCGGGCGTGGCATGGATGATGTTTATTGCCGAGCAGCAATTCTCTCGCTATTTCGTCACCTTCTTCAGTACCAAAGAGGAAGGAAACGCCATGTTTGGCTATATGAGCACCGCGCAGTCCGCCGCCGAGTTCTTCGGCATGATGCTGGTGCCCGCCATCATTAACCGCATCGGCGCCAAGCAGGGGATGCTCCTGACAGGGCTGGTGATCAGCCTGCGTTTGATTATCTCCGGGTTAACTAACGATCCGCTGATTATCTGCCTGGTGAAACCGCTGTATGGGATTGAAATTGCGCTGATTCTGGTCTCGGTTTTCAAATATATCGCCGAACACTTCGACAAGCGCGTCAACGCCACGATGTATCTGCTGGGTTATCAGGCCATGATTTACGTCGGCTCTATCGTGGTGGCGCCGCCTGCCGGGTATGCCTACCAGAAGATCGGTTTTGAGCACACCTATCTGATTATGGGCATCATCGCGCTGATATTTACCGGGATCTCCGCCATCACGCTATCTCCCTGCTATCAGCATAAAAAAAACACCGCCATCCCTGCCCACGGGCAAGAAGCCATTCATTAAAGTAAAGAAAACGAGAGAATTATGTCTGCAACTATCCGTAAAGAAACGATTGTCCCTGTTGCGCTACAGCGCGGCGAGCGCGCTGCTATCGCGCAGAAAATTCGTCATGCGTTGCCGGTGATTTTAAAGGCTGTTGATCGTAACAGCGCTTATTTCGGCCAGCGTTTTCCCGACGCGGCATGTAAAAACGGTATCTATCCGATTATCGATAATCAGGAGTGGACGACCAGTTTCTGGACCGGGCAACTGTGGCTGGCATGGGAGTGGACAGGGAATGCCGCATATCGCGCGTTAGCCGGGCAGCATGTTCGCTCCTTTGGCGAACGTATCGCAAAGCGCGACCACACTAACCACCATGACCTCGGGTTTCTGTACAGCCTTTCCTGCGTGGCTGCCAGCAAATTGACCGATAACCGGGAGGCAATATATATCGCTCAGCAGGCGGCAGAAGTGTTGATGGAGCGCTATCACGACAAGTGCGGCATTATTCAGGCGTGGGGCGAGCTGGATAACCCGGAACAGCAGGGGAGGATGATCATTGACTGCAATATGAATCTGCCGTTGTTGTATCAGGCCAGCGCGACAACGGGCGACCCGCGCTATGCACAGGCGGCGAAAAGCCATATTGAGCAGGCGCGACGCTATATTGTGCGCGAGGACGGCTCGACGTTTCACACGTACTATATGGATGTTCACACCGGTGAGCCACGTTTTGGCAATACCCATCAGGGGTTCTCCGACGATTCCTGCTGGTCGCGTGGGCAGGCATGGGGCGTGTATGGTTTTCTGCTGAACTACCTCTATACCGGGGATGAGAAACTGCTGGAATTGAGCCAGACGCTGGCAAACTATTTTATTAACCGTTTGCCGGAAGACCTGGTCTGTTACTGGGATCTGGCGCTGACCGATCCCAACAGCGAAAAAGACAGTTCTGCCAGCGCGATTCTCGCCTGCGCCTTGCTGGAGCTGGTAAAACAGCTTCCGGCGACTCATCCCGATCGCGAAAGTTATGAGGCGCTGGCATTGCGAATGATTGAGCGGATGCTCGACGGCTATCTCAATCTGGAGCACAAAGAAGGCGAAGGATTATTAAAACATTCTGTTTATTATTTTAAAGGTAACGTCGGCGTGAATGAATGCTGTGCCTGGGGTGATTATTTCCTGATGGAGGCCATTACCCGCGCAACGTCATGCTGGAATAGTTACTGGTAATATCCCACTCCTCCTGTTGAATAATAATGCTATTCAGTTAGCAGGGGGAGATTTTATCTCTGTTTCTGCAAGGAAAATATAATGCAAAGTAAGAATATGAATACAGCCCTATTAGCGGCTGCACTGGTCATGCCTTCCGCCAGCGTTTTTGCGGACAATAACAGTCATTCAACGACGGTGCCACAGGCAAAAGAAAAACCGTTCACGACGGTTTATTTTGCGCCACGCACACAATATCGTACGGCCAGCGAGCGTTTTTTACAACGACTGATGCTGACAGGCGTGGTGCAGGACCCGAACAGTATTTTCGCCCGAATGTACTGGAGTTTTGAGACGGACTCCGATCTCGGTAAGAATATGGAGCAGTGGAAAAGCAGTTACGAAGAAGCGGAGTTTAACAAGCCGTTCCCGCTGGGCGAGAGCGACTTCTGGCTTGAACCTGGGGTTGTCTTTCATTGGGAGTCCGCCGGTTCGCGTATCGATCCTTACCTCGGCATTGGTTATCACTTCGACCCAACGCTGGGTGCCGTTTTACGCTATCGCTATAATCATCAAAATCACGACAGCCAGACGCTACAGGGCGACTGGGATGACTCTTCGGAACATCGCGTTGATATTTATCTGACCAAATATTTTACGCCAGATTTTTGGGTGCAATATAATCCGACATATTACAGTAAAACGCATGGTGATAAATTTGAATATGCGAATGGTAAAAACCATACGCTGCAACATAATTTTGTTTTTAACTTCCATGCAACGCCGCGTTTTTATCCCTTCTTTGAATTAGGTTATCTGGATGAATATAAAGATGGTGATGACACCAAAAACGAATACCAGATCAGGGTTGGGTTTAAATATAATTTAAATTAAACATTTTATGCCTGCGGCTGTTTCGGCGCATAGGTTGAAATAAAACGGGCAACCGCAGGCCCGGTCAACAAAATGCTGAACAGCCGCAGGGTTTGCATCGCCATAATCAGCGCCATGTCGGCGTTGCTACCGGCGGCGATCACCGCCACGGTATCCAGCCCGCCGGGGCTGGTGGCAAGCCAGGCGGTGATAAAATCAATCTGCATGTAGTGGGCGAGTCCCCAGGCCATCGCCGCGCAAATCGCCATCAGGGCAAAGATGGAGGCCAGAATCTGCGGCAGAGGACGCAGCGCCATAAAAAAGACCTGCCTGTCGAACCCTAATCCGATGCGCCAGCCAATGGCCATATACGCAATCGCCAGCAGCCATTCCGGCAGTTCAATCACGATCATGCCGCCTGCATGAAGCCATGCGCCGACGATCATCGGTGCCAGCATCGTACCGGAAGGAATGCGCAATATGCGCCCGGCGAAGCCTGCAACCGCAGCCAGTAGCAGCGTGCTCCACAGATTGCCGCTCAGCGGCGGGAACCACTCAATCTGCTGGCTGACCGCTTCTGCGCTGTCGCCGAGGATCAGCCGCGTGACCAGCACGGCGGCGCCTGCGACAAACAGTACCCGCAGGTACTGCATAAACGCCACCAGGCGGATATCCGCGCCGTAGTCCTGCGCCATCGCCACCATTGCCGCCGCGCCGCCGGGGGAGGAACCCCATGCGCCGGTATTGCCTGGCAGTGAGCTGTAGCGCACCAGCAGCCAGCCGACCACTGCGCTGGAGAGCAGCGTCACCAGCAGAATGGCTAACACCACCGGCCAGTTCACCGCCAGCGTGGTGAGAATCGAACCAGTAAGGTTTTGCGCAATCATGCAGCCGAGAATGGCCTGCGCTGCGAGAAAAGTGGAGCGGGGGAGTTGCAGCGTAATGCCTTTCAGACTGAATGCGATACCGGCAATCATCGGGCCGAGCAGCAGCGCCGCCGGGAGGTGGATGCAGAGAAAAGCCAGCGAAAGAAGGAGTGATAGCAGGAACAACAAACCCCACTGCAAAACCGGCATCCTGTGCTCCCAGGCGGTATCCAATCAAGTGTATCGATACAGCATAGAGAAAAAGTACGCTGAAAAAAATATCAGGCGTCAATAAAAGCGGGCTAAACCAGAACTGAATAACAGGTGTCTGGTACTGTTTTATACTGACAGGAGGATACTTTAATTTTACCTCGACAGTATTGATATGCCTGACACCTGTGGGTTATTCACAAATCATCTGAAAAAATCATCAACGGTATCATTCCAGTTGTGACCTGAAACAGACCATTCCTGATTGATTGGGGGTGGGAAGCCACTTCGGCAGTATCCATTTTTAGATTCAAAATCAAATACACCATGCGGATAATTATTAATTAAAAGCACGCATTTCCTGCTGTCTTCTGACCAACCGATCTTCACATCAGACGGGATATGCCCGTCTGAAACGTCTTCTGTATTGTAGATATGTAGAGCATCTCTGATAGGATTACCATCAACAGACTCATCAAGGGCATAGAAATATCCCGTTTTTCCATCGTCTTCAAACACTGCTGCAAATGAACCTTCGGGGGCCAGACTCTCTATCACCTGCGCTTCACCCACAATGAGCTGAGCCTGAACCGTAACCAGTATTGTCATTTGAATTTCCTTAGGTTTGTATCTGAGTTTTTTCTGTGATTGAACGGGGGAAGTCCCTGGGATTTACGCCATCTTTTAATTTCTCCAATGATGCCTTGTGGACTGTCCTCCCTGTCATCCGGGGGATAAAAAATCAAACCATTGCCTTCAGGATGATCCACGATTTTATCGAAATGATCGACTAATGAGTCGATGTAAGATTCACGGTCCATTTCTCCCTGGTAGCGCGGGTTTGCGGAGAATTCATTTAGGAAGTCTAAGAATTCGGATTCAGTGTAGTCTTCGAGTTTTTGTTTAAAATGAATCATATGTTCACTTTTCTAATGTGTTGTTAAATACAGGGCCTCGTATTTACTCAGAGTCTTTGAATGATGGGCGTCCCTGAGATTTGCGCCATCTTTTAATTTCTTCAATGATGCCTTGTGGACTGTCCTCCCTGTCATCCGGGGGATAAAAAATCAAACCATTACCTTCAGGATGATCCACGATTTTATCGAAGTGTTTGACTAGCCTATTAGAGTGAGATTCAAATTCTCTTCCTTTCAGATTGCCAGGGTTTTCAAAAAATTCATTCAGGAATTCTATGAATTCGGATTCAGTGTAGTCTTCAAGACGTTGTTTTAGTTCCATGTGTATCCTCTCTACTTATTTGAGTGATTTTTAATGTGATTTTTTACAGTGTTAACGCGCATATTATCCATATCAAAGACTGCACCACCATTAATAATAAAATCAAGATGGTGAATTTCAAACCATGGTCTGCCTCCTACCTGTTCAGAAGGAATGCTAAATGGTGCGTTGCCACTAAGAATTCTGGTTTGATTCGATTTACTAAACTGTGACATCAGTTCAGGGCATTCCGACACCGCAAGCCAGAACTCTTTTCTGAAATGGTCAAAGTTGCGAAACGTTCTTCCTCGCAGCTTATCTGCGACCTGTGCAGGTATCGGCGCTCCCAGCCCTGAACTGGCGGCCTCAAGCCAACGACTATTTTCGGGTAAAATTTCGCCGTAACCGGTTGCCGTGCCGGGTTGTTTGCGCGGATCTTCACGAAGATAAACATATATCGGCTGAATGCCTGAATCGGCCGGAAAGACCAGAATATAATCGTTAAAATCGGCGACATCCGGCACCGGGAACGGTGGCGTGGTGTACTCATTTTTGCCATCCGGGATAGGTGTCACCAGAATGGTTGGCTGATCAAGCGGTGGAACATTGCTTCCGGTGTGATTAGGTAAATCACCAGTCACGGGGTTTTCCGGTGTCCAGGTAATTAACGGCCCGTCTACGTCGTGGGCAGGCGTAAATTCATAGCGATGATGTTCATCATTCCACACCATGTTCGCGACGCGGACGTTTTCATAAGGGGTACCTTCCCCTGTATGTACGCCATAGACCTGCGGTGCGCCGTGAGTGTCGGCACCCCAGAAAAAGCGTACCCGGGTGGTAGCGGTACTTCCGGCTAGCGCTTTCTGTCTGAGGGTATCTTCGTACCAGTATTCATCACGCCCGGGAACGCGCGCGCTGCCTTCGCCAGCGGATGATATATACAGAGCGGAAGCCAGTGCTCCTACATAAGGTATCGCTCTTGTCGCACTGAGCGTACCGCTAAGCGGCCACTCCCCCCACACCTGCGCCAGTCCGCCCAGAGCCAGCGGTATGGCTGAGGCTTCTGTGGGCTGCGTATATTCGCAACAATCATCGACTGAAGATTGTGCAAAGATCGCCATCTGGCCGAAGTTTTCTGCCGGTTCTTCTGTGTTCCCGGCGTCCGTACATCCTTTCGCTTTCAGGTAGGATTTAGCATAGACCGGTGTGATTTTTGGGAGGTGTTGGCTGGGGGGCGTGATTTTTATTGCCGCTGGTCTGGGGGAACTTACCGATTGAGGGCGCTGCGGCATAAACAAGTGGTTATATTCAGCGGGAAATGCCAGGTAGTCAAATTCGGTATTGGCGATGAGGTGTTTGCAAAGAATATAATCATATGATACCGCAATCTCTTCGGTATCCAGCTCATTAAGGGCCACATGCGTTTGAATACTTCTTACAGAAGCATTTCTTAGTTGAATATAATAATAGCGTTCCCATCGCCCCGTTCTGTTTATTCGCCAGAAATCAATTTCAATGAACAGTCTTTCATTATTAGTGATTGCATTACAAAATAGCGGGGTGCTTTTATCGATTAATTTGCTGAATCTGAGTCCCTGAAGGTTAATACCTCTTCCTGTATTACTCAATGCGCTGAATAGCGAAAATACGAAGATCTCGTCTTCATGCCCTTTTTGCCAGCGATTACCTGTTGACGAATATGTTCCACATCCCGCCGAAATGTTTCCTTGTTCCTCACCTGTGATTCTCAGGTAAATAATATCGCCCATTCCATTTAGCCTTTACCTGCATCCAATAATTGTGTCGGATTAAAGATCTAATGGTTTTAAAGGTCAAATAATGCATTAGCTATTGATGCTATGTGAAAGGAAATAGCTATTTTTTCGGTGGTAATATATTGGGAGTGACTGGAGTAATAAAGGTTATATTGGCAAGATGAATATTGTTGCCAGAGTTTCAGTAAATAATAAAGGCCACCGGTGTTACCCGATGGCCAGGATGATTAACGCTTAATATCAGACTTGAAATCGCGCTTTTCGTAGCCGGTGTACAGCTGACGCGGACGGGCGATTTTCATGCCTTCGCTGTGCATTTCGTTCCAGTGTGCAATCCAGCCCACGGTACGCGCCATCGCGAAGATCACGGTGAACATGGAGGACGGAATGCCCATCGCTTTCAGAATGATGCCGGAGTAGAAGTCTACGTTCGGGTAGAGTTTCTTCTCGATAAAGTACGGGTCGTTCAGCGCGATGTGTTCCAGCTCCATCGCGACTTCCAGCAGGTCATCTTTGGTGCCCAGCTCTTTCAGAACTTCGTGGCAGGTTTCACGCATGACGGTAGCGCGCGGGTCATAGTTTTTGTAAACACGGTGACCGAAGCCCATCAGGCGGAAAGAATCATTCTTGTCTTTTGCCCGGCGAATAAATTCCGGGATGTGTTTAACAGAGCTGATTTCTACCAGCATTTTCAGCGCCGCTTCGTTCGCGCCGCCATGCGCCGGTCCCCACAGGGAGGCAATGCCCGCCGCGATGCAGGCGAACGGGTTCGCGCCGGAGGAGCCTGCGGTACGGACGGTTGACGTCGATGCGTTCTGTTCGTGATCGGCGTGAAGAATCAGAATGCGATCCATTGCGCGTTCCAGCACTGGGTTAACTTCATAGTTTTCGCACGGTGTGGAGAACATCATGTTCAGGAAGTTGCCGGAATAGGAGAGGTCGTTGCGCGGGTAGACGAACGGTTGACCGATAGAATACTTGTAACACATTGCCGCCATTGTCGGCATTTTGGACAGCAGGCGGAACGCGGCGATTTCACGATGACGCGGATTATTCACATCCATCGAGTCGTGGTAGAACGCAGCCAGCGCGCCGGTGACGCCGCACATAACGGCCATCGGATGCGAGTCGCGGCGAAAACCGTGGAACAGACGGGTAATCTGCTCATGGATCATAGTATGGCGTGTGACGGTGGTTTTGAACTCGTCGTACTCTGCCTGGGTCGGTTTCTCGCCGTACAGCAGGATGTAACATACTTCCAGATAGTTAGACTCGGTAGCCAGTTGGTCAATCGGGAAGCCGCGATGTAACAGAATGCCTTCGTCGCCGTCGATGAAGGTGATTTTGGATTCGCAGGATGCGGTAGAGGTGAAACCTGGATCAAAAGTGAACATCCCCTTTGAGCCGAGACTACGAATATCAATAACGTCTTGACCGAGTGTGCCCTTTAGCACATCCAGTTCAATAGCAGAGTCACCATTTAGGGTGAGTTTTGCTTTTGTATCAGCCATTTACGGTCTCCTTAGCGCCTTATTGCTTAAGACTACTCAGTGAGATTTGCTTCGTTACATAAATCAACCGTTACCAGTTTGTTATTTGGCTCGCCGCTCTGCGAAAGAGGAGAAAACCAGGGTACAGAGCAATGGGCGCTTGCAGGTAAAAACAGTTAACTTATGGCGAATTAGCAACAAATCAACAACTTAGCAATCCGAATTATTAAACCTGACTATCACTAATAACTGTCCTGAATAAATTGGTCAATACCGCCACACTGTTACATAACTTATTAGCAGGTGAAAGAGTGACCCCATAACTTTTGCGCATTATATGCCTTTTCTGGTGTTGTTTGTAACAACTTTGTTTAATGTTTGTCAAATCAGATGATTAAAAATTAAATAAATGTTGTTATCGTGACCTATGTCACTGTTCGGGATAAAACCCGACAAACTATATGTAGGTTAATTGTAATGATTTTGTGAACGTCCTATACTGCCGCCAGGTCTCCGGAATACCCTGCAATCCCGAGCCACCCAGCGTTGTAACGTGTCGTTTTAGCAACTGGAAGCAGTGTTTTACATGACGCGCAGTTATAGAAAGGACGCTGTCTGACCCGCAAGCAGACCGGAGGAAGGAAATCCCGTCGTCTTTCTGGCTACAGGTAGATTCACCCTCTGTACCCGAAGTCCAAAGGGAATAATAAGAACAGCATGTGGGCGTTATTCATGATAAGAAATGTGAAAAAACAAAGACCTGTCAATCTGGATCTGACAACGATCCGGTTCCCAATCACGGCGATAGCGTCCATTCTCCATCGCGTTTCTGGAGTGATCACCTTCGTGGCGGTCGGGATTCTGTTGTGGTTATTGGGCACCAGCCTCTCTTCCCCTGAAGGATTCCAGCAGGCATCCGCCATCATGGGGAGCTTCTTTGTTAAATTTATTATGTGGGGCATCCTCACCGCGCTGGCGTATCACGTCGTGGTCGGTATTCGTCACATGATGATGGATTTTGGCTATCTGGAAGAAACATTCGAAGCGGGTAAACGCTCAGCCAAAATCTCTTTTGTTATCACTGTCGTGCTTTCACTTCTCGCAGGAGTCCTCGTATGGTAAGCAACGCCTCCGCATTAGGACGCAATGGCGTACATGACTTCATCCTGGTCCGTGCTACCGCTATCGTTCTGACCCTCTACATCGTTTATATGGTGGGCTTTTTCGCAATAAGCGGCGAGCTGACCTTTGATGTCTGGAGCGGTTTCTTCTCATCGGCATTCACCAAAGTCTTCACCCTGCTGGCACTTTTCTCCATCTTGATTCATGCCTGGATTGGCATGTGGCAGGTGTTGACCGACTACGTTAAACCTCTGGCCCTGCGCCTTGTGCTACAGCTGGCAATCGTTGTTGCGCTGGTGGTTTACGTCATTTATGGATTTGTTGTGGTGTGGGGTGTGTAATGAAACTGCCAGTCAGAGAATTTGATGCTGTTGTTATTGGCGCAGGCGGCGCAGGTATGCGCGCAGCGCTGCAAATTTCCCAGAGCGGCCAGACCTGTGCGCTGCTCTCCAAAGTCTTCCCAACCCGTTCCCATACCGTATCCGCGCAAGGTGGCATCACCGTGGCGCTCGGTAATACCCATGAAGATAACTGGGAATGGCACATGTACGATACCGTAAAAGGGTCGGACTACATCGGCGACCAGGACGCGATTGAATATATGTGCAAAACCGGCCCGGAAGCGATTCTGGAACTGGAGCACATGGGGCTGCCTTTCTCCCGTCTTGACGATGGCCGTATCTATCAGCGTCCGTTCGGCGGCCAGTCGAAAAACTTCGGCGGCGAACAGGCGGCGCGTACCGCAGCGGCGGCTGACCGTACCGGTCACGCGCTGTTGCACACGCTGTACCAACAGAACCTGAAAAACCACACCACCATTTTTTCTGAATGGTATGCGCTGGATCTGGTGAAAAACCAGGATGGCGCGGTAGTGGGGTGTACCGCGCTGTGTATCGAAACCGGCGAAGTGGTCTACTTCAAAGCGCGCGCAACCGTGCTGGCGACCGGCGGCGCAGGCCGTATTTACCAGTCCACCACTAACGCTCATATCAACACCGGCGACGGCGTGGGTATGGCGCTGCGTGCCGGTGTTCCGGTGCAGGATATGGAAATGTGGCAGTTCCACCCGACCGGCATTGCGGGCGCGGGCGTGCTGGTGA
The DNA here is from genome assembly GCF_030333655.1 of Citrobacter sp. CK180. Classification (NCBI taxonomy): domain Bacteria; kingdom Pseudomonadati; phylum Pseudomonadota; class Gammaproteobacteria; order Enterobacterales; family Enterobacteriaceae; genus Citrobacter; species Citrobacter sp. CK180. Next base: position 20,743 of record NZ_JAOWFM010000056.1, read on the forward strand.
CAGAAGGCTGCCGTGGTGAAGGCGGTTATCTGCTGAATAAACATGGCGAGCGCTTTATGGAGCGCTATGCCCCGAACGCGAAGGACCTGGCCGGTCGTGACGTGGTCGCGCGTTCTATTATGATCGAAATCCGTGAAGGTCGCGGCTGCGACGGCCCGTGGGGGCCGCACGCGAAACTGAAGCTCGACCATCTGGGTAAAGAAGTACTCGAATCCCGTCTGCCGGGTATCCTCGAATTGTCCCGTACCTTTGCGCACGTTGACCCGGTTAAAGAGCCGATCCCGGTTATTCCAACCTGTCACTACATGATGGGCGGTATCCCGACCAAAGTGACCGGTCAGGCGCTGACCGTGAACGAGCAGGGCGAAGACGTGGTGATTCCTGGCCTGTTCGCGGTGGGTGAGATCGCCTGCGTATCCGTACACGGCGCTAACCGTCTGGGCGGCAACTCGCTGCTTGACCTGGTGGTCTTCGGACGTGCGGCCGGTTTGCATTTGCAGGAGTCCATCGCCGAGCAGGGCGCGCTGCGTGACGCCAGCGAGTCTGACATTGAGGCCTCTCTGGAACGTCTCAACCGCTGGAACAACAACCGTGACGGCGAAGATCCGGTGGTTATCCGTAAAGCGTTGCAGGAATGTATGCAGCACAACTTCTCGGTATTCCGTGAAGGCGACGCGATGGCGAAAGGGCTTGAGCAACTGAAGGTGATCCGCGAGCGTTTGAAAAACGCCCGTCTGGATGACACCTCCAGCGAGTTCAACACCCAGCGCGTCGAGTGTCTGGAGCTGGACAACCTGATGGAAACGGCTTACGCAACTGCGGTATCCGCCAACTTCCGTACCGAAAGCCGTGGCGCGCATAGCCGCTCCGACTTCCCGGATCGTGATGATGAAAACTGGCTGTGCCATTCCCTGTATCTGCCAGAGACGGAATCCATGACGCGTCGTAGCGTCAATATGGAACCGAAACTGCGCCCGGCATTCCCGCCGAAGATTCGTACTTACTAATGCGGAGACAGGAAAATGAAACTCGAGTTTTCGATTTATCGCTATAACCCGGATGTTGATGACGCTCCGCGCATGCAGGATTACACCCTGGAAGGCGAAGAAGGGCGTGACATGATGCTGCTGGATGCGCTGATGCAGCTGAAAGAGAAAGATCCCAGCCTCTCTTTCCGTCGCTCATGCCGTGAAGGCGTGTGCGGTTCAGATGGCCTGAGCATGAACGGCAAAAACGGCCTGGCGTGTATTACGCCGGTTTCGGCGCTACACCAGCCGGGTAAGAAGATTGTTATCCGTCCGCTGCCCGGTTTACCGGTTATCCGCGATTTGGTGGTAGACATGGGGCAATTCTACGCACAATATGAGAAGATTAAGCCTTACTTATTGAATAATGGGCAAAATCCACCCGCTCGTGAGCATTTACAGATGCCCGAGCAGCGTGAAAAACTCGATGGGCTGTATGAGTGTATTCTTTGTGCGTGCTGTTCAACGTCGTGCCCGTCGTTCTGGTGGAACCCGGATAAGTTTATCGGCCCGGCAGGCCTGTTAGCGGCGTATCGTTTCCTGATCGATAGCCGTGATACCGAGACCGACAGCCGCCTGGAAGGCCTTAGCGATGCATTCAGCGTATTCCGCTGTCATAGCATCATGAACTGCGTCAGTGTATGTCCTAAGGGGCTGAACCCGACGCGCGCCATCGGCCATATTAAGTCGATGTTGTTGCAACGCAGTGCGTAAATAATAACGCCGGTAAGCGCAGTAAATGACAGTCCCGTAGGCCGGATAAGGCGTTGGCGTCGCCATCCGGCATATATTGCCTGATGGCGCTACGCTTATCAGGTCTACGGGGCCACCACCGGTTTGAAATGCAGGAAACCTTTAAAAACTGCCCTGATGGTTAGACAGTTTCTAAAGGTTCCTTCGCGAGCCGCTACACAGAGAAGAGCTCGCAAGTGAACCCCGGCACGCACAGCAATGTGCGTGGTAGTATCCACGGCGAAGTAAGCATACAGAATGCTTAAGGGATCACGATGCAGAACAGCGCTTTGAAAGCCTGGTTGGACTCTTCTTACCTCTCTGGCGCAAACCAGAGCTGGATAGAACAGCTCTATGAAGACTTCTTAACCGATCCTGACTCGGTAGACGCTAACTGGCGTTCGACGTTCCAGCAGTTACCTGGCACCGGAGTCAAACCGGATCAATTCCATTCAAAAACGCGTGATTATTTCCGTCGTCTGGCGAAGGATGCCTCACGTTACTCTTCTTCGATTTCCGACCCTGACACCAATACGAAGCAGGTCAAAGTCCTGCAACTTATCAACGCTTATCGTTTCCGTGGTCACCAGCATGCGAATCTCGATCCGCTGGGACTGTGGGAGCAAGAAAACGTGGCGGATCTGGACCCCTCTTTCCACGATCTGACAGAGGCCGATTTCCAGGAAAGCTTTAACGTAGGTTCTTTTGCGATTGGCAAAGAGACGATGAAGCTGGGCGAACTTATTTCCGCGCTCAAACAAACATACTGCGGCCCGATTGGCGCCGAGTATATGCACATCACCAGCACCGAAGAGAAACGCTGGATTCAGCAGCGTATCGAATCCGGCCGCGCTGCCTTCAGCGCGGAAGAGAAAAAACGCTTCCTCAACGAACTGACCGCCGCCGAAGGGCTGGAGCGTTATCTGGGGGCGAAATTCCCGGGGGCGAAACGCTTCTCGCTGGAAGGCGGCGATGCGTTAATCCCGATGCTCAAAGAGATGATCCGCCATGCGGGCAACAGCGGCACCCGCGAAGTGGTGCTGGGTATGGCGCACCGTGGTCGTCTGAACGTGCTGGTCAACGTGCTGGGTAAAAAACCGCAGGATCTGTTCGACGAATTTGCGGGCAAACATAAAGAACACCTCGGCACCGGCGACGTGAAGTACCACATGGGCTTCTCGTCTGATATCGAAACCGAAGGCGGTCTGGTTCACCTGGCGCTGGCGTTTAACCCGTCGCACCTGGAAATCGTCAGCCCGGTAGTGATCGGTTCCGTGCGCGCCCGTCTGGATCGTCTGGATGAGCCGAGCAGCAATAAAGTGCTGCCAATCACCATTCACGGTGACGCCGCAGTGACGGGCCAGGGCGTGGTTCAGGAAACCCTGAACATGTCCAAAGCGCGTGGTTACGAAGTGGGCGGTACGGTGCGTATCGTCATCAATAACCAGGTGGGCTTTACCACCTCCAACCCGCTGGATGCGCGTTCCACCCCATACTGCACCGACATCGGCAAGATGGTTCAGGCGCCGATTTTCCACGTTAACGCGGATGACCCGGAAGCGGTGGCTTTCGTTACCCGTCTGGCGCTGGACTTCCGTAACACCTTTAAACGCGATGTTTTCATCGATCTGGTGTGCTACCGCCGTCACGGCCATAACGAAGCCGACGAGCCGAGCGCAACCCAGCCGCTGATGTACCAGAAAATCAAAAAGCATCCGACGCCGCGTAAACTCTACGCCGACAAGCTGGAAGCGGACAAGGTCGCTACGCTGGAAGACGCCACTGAAATGGTCAACCTCTACCGCGATGCGCTGGATGCAGGCGAATGCGTGGTGAAAGAGTGGCGTCCGATGAACATGCACTCCTTCACCTGGTCGCCGTACCTCAACCATGAATGGGATGAGAGCTACCCGAACAAGGTGGAAATGAAGCGTTTGCAGGAACTGGCTAAACGCATCAGCACGGTGCCGGAAGCGGTAGAAATGCAGTCGCGCGTCGCCAAAATTTACGGCGATCGTCAGTCGATGGCCGCTGGCGAGAAGCTGTTCGACTGGGGCGGCGCGGAAACGCTGGCCTACGCCACGCTGGTTGATGAGGGGATTCCGGTGCGTCTGTCCGGCGAGGACTCCGGTCGCGGCACCTTCTTCCACCGTCATGCGGTGATTCATAACCAGGCAAATGGCTCCACGTATACGCCGTTGCAGCACATTCATAACGGTCAGGGCACCTTCCGCGTCTGGGACTCCGTCCTGTCTGAAGAAGCGGTGCTGGCGTTCGAATACGGTTATGCCACCGCTGAACCGCGCACCCTGACCATTTGGGAAGCGCAGTTCGGCGACTTCGCCAACGGCGCGCAGGTGGTGATCGATCAGTTCATCTCCTCCGGCGAGCAGAAATGGGGGCGGATGTGTGGCCTGGTGATGCTGCTGCCGCACGGCTACGAAGGGCAGGGGCCGGAGCACTCCTCCGCGCGTCTGGAACGTTATCTGCAACTTTGCGCTGAGCAGAACATGCAGGTTTGCGTCCCGTCCACCCCGGCGCAGGTTTACCACATGCTGCGTCGTCAGGCGCTGCGCGGTATGCGCCGCCCGCTGGTTGTTATGTCGCCGAAGTCGCTGCTGCGTCATCCGCTGGCGGTCTCCAGACTGGACGAACTGGCCAACGGCGCCTTCCAGCCAGCGATTGGCGAGGTTGATGAGCTCGATCCGCAAGGCGTGAAGCGCGTGGTGATGTGTTCTGGTAAGGTTTATTACGACCTGCTGGAACAACGTCGTAAAAACGATCAGAAAGATGTCGCCATTGTGCGCATTGAACAGCTCTACCCGTTCCCGCACAAAGCGGTTCAGGAAGCGCTGAAACCGTACGCCCACGTACATGATTTTGTCTGGTGCCAGGAAGAGCCGCTCAACCAGGGCGCATGGTACTGTAGTCAGCATCATTTCCGTGAAGTGATTCCATTTGGGTCTGCTCTGCGTTACGCAGGTCGCCCGGCCTCCGCCTCCCCGGCGGTAGGGTATCTGTCCGTTCACCAGAAACAGCAACAAGATCTGGTTAATGACGCGCTGAACGTCGATTAATTAAAGGATAAATAATGAGTAGCGTAGATATTCTTGTTCCCGACCTGCCTGAGTCCGTAGCGGACGCAACCGTTGCGACCTGGCACAAAAAACCGGGCGATAGTGTCCAGCGTGATGAAGTGCTGGTAGAAATCGAAACTGACAAAGTGGTACTGGAAGTACCGGCATCGGCTGACGGCATTCTGGATGCGGTTCTGGAAGATGAAGGTACGACGGTAACGTCTCGCCAGATCCTGGGTCGCCTGCGTGAAGGCAACAGCTCCGGTAAAGAGACCAGCGCCAAATCCGAAGAGAAAGCGTCTACGCCGGCGCAGCGCCAGCAGGCGTCACTATCCGAGCAGAACAACGATGCCCTCAGCCCGGCGATCCGCCGTCTGTTGGGTGAACACAATCTCGACGCCAGCGCCATCAAAGGCACGGGCGTAGGTGGCCGCATCACACGCGAAGATGTGGAAAAACATCTGGCGAAGGCACCGGCGAAAGCGGAAGCCAAAGCGCCGGAAGCCGCGCCTGCCGCACAGCCTGCGCTTGGCGCTCGCAGTGAAAAACGCGTCCCGATGACCCGTCTGCGCAAGCGCGTAGCCGAGCGTCTGCTGGAAGCGAAAAACTCCACCGCGATGCTGACCACGTTCAACGAAGTCAACATGAAGCCAATCATGGATCTGCGTAAGCAGTACGGCGACGCGTTTGAAAAACGTCACGGCATTCGTCTGGGCTTCATGTCCTTCTACGTGAAAGCGGTGGTTGAAGCGCTGAAACGCTACCCGGAAGTGAACGCCTCCATTGATGGCGACGACGTGGTGTATCACAACTACTTCGACGTCAGCATGGCGGTTTCCACGCCGCGTGGTCTGGTAACGCCGGTACTGCGTGATGTTGATACCCTCGGCATGGCGGATATCGAGAAGAAAATCAAAGAACTGGCCGTGAAAGGGCGTGACGGTAAGCTGACGGTGGACGATCTGACCGGCGGTAACTTCACCATCACCAACGGTGGCGTGTTCGGCTCGCTGATGTCTACCCCGATCATCAACCCGCCGCAGAGCGCAATCCTCGGCATGCATGCGATCAAAGATCGTCCGATGGCGGTGGATGGCAAGGTTGAGATCCTGCCGATGATGTACCTGGCGCTGTCTTACGATCACCGTCTGATCGATGGTCGTGAATCAGTGGGCTTCCTGGTCGCCATTAAAGAGCTGCTGGAAGATCCGACGCGTCTGCTGCTGGACGTGTAGTCACTTTTTAGTGTCACCTGCCCTGTAGGCCGGATAAGGCGCTGGTGAGATGCCTGATGGCGACGCAGCCGCGTCTTATCAGGCCTACAGGTTTAAAGATAACGATTACCTGAAGGATGGACAGAACACATGAACTTACATGAATATCAGGCAAAACAACTTTTTGCCCGCTATGGCTTACCGGCGCCGGTGGGTTATGCCTGTACTACTCCGCGTGAAGCAGAAGAAGCCGCTTCAAAAATCGGCGCGGGTCCGTGGGTAGTAAAATGTCAGGTTCACGCAGGCGGCCGTGGCAAAGCGGGCGGTGTGAAGGTTGTTAACAGCAAAGAAGAGATTCGCGCGTTTGCGGAACACTGGCTGGGTAAACGCCTCGTGACCTACCAGACAGACGCTAACGGTCAACCGGTCAACCAGATTCTGGTTGAAGCGGCGACCGATATCGATAAAGAGCTGTATCTTGGCGCGGTTGTTGACCGTAGCTCCCGCCGCGTGGTCTTTATGGCCTCCACCGAAGGCGGCGTGGAAATCGAAAAAGTGGCGGAAGAGACCCCGCACCTGATCCACAAAATCGCCCTCGATCCGCTGGCGGGCCCAATGCCGTATCAGGGCCGTGAACTGGCGTTCAAACTGGGTCTGGAAGGTAAGCAGGTTCAGCAATTTACGAAGATCTTTATGGGTCTGGCGACCATTTTCCTTGAGCGCGATCTGGCGCTGATCGAAATCAACCCGCTGGTGATCACTAAGCAGGGCGATCTGATCTGTCTCGACGGCAAACTGGGCGCTGACGGCAACGCGCTGTTCCGCCAGCCGGATCTGCGTGAAATGCGCGACCAGTCTCAGGAAGACCCGCGTGAAGCACAGGCGGCGCAGTGGGAACTGAACTACGTGGCGCTGGACGGCAACATCGGCTGCATGGTTAACGGCGCAGGTCTGGCGATGGGCACGATGGACATCGTTAAACTGCACGGCGGCGAACCGGCTAACTTCCTCGACGTAGGCGGCGGCGCGACCAAAGAGCGCGTAACCGAAGCGTTCAAAATCATCCTCTCTGACGACAACGTGAAAGCGGTTCTGGTTAACATCTTCGGCGGCATCGTCCGTTGCGACCTGATTGCCGACGGTATCATCGGCGCGGTAGAAGAAGTGGGTGTTAGCGTACCGGTTGTCGTACGTCTGGAAGGCAACAACGCCGAACTCGGCGCGAAAAAACTGGCTGACAGCGGCCTGAATATTATTGCAGCGAAAAGTCTGACGGATGCAGCTCAGCAGGTTGTTGCCGCAGTGGAGGGGAAATAATGTCTGTTTTAATCGATAAAAACACCAAGGTTATCTGCCAGGGCTTTACCGGTAGCCAGGGGACTTTCCACTCTGAACAGGCGATTGCTTACGGCACGCAGATGGTGGGCGGCGTAACGCCAGGCAAAGGCGGCACCACGCATCTGGGTCTGCCGGTATTCAATACCGTGCGTGAAGCGGTAGAAGCCACTGGCGCCACCGCAACGGTTATCTACGTTCCGGCGCCGTTCTGCAAAGACTCCATTCTGGAAGCTGTCGACGCGGGCATCAAACTGATCATCACCATCACTGAAGGCATCCCGACGCTGGATATGCTGACCGTGAAAGTCGCGCTTGACGAAGCGGGCGTGCGCATGATCGGCCCGAACTGCCCGGGCGTGATCACCCCAGGCGAGTGCAAAATCGGCATCATGCCGGGCCACATCCACAAGCCGGGCAAAGTGGGCATCGTGTCCCGCTCCGGTACGCTGACCTATGAAGCGGTTAAGCAGACCACTGACTACGGTTTCGGCCAGTCCACCTGTGTGGGTATCGGCGGCGACCCGATCCCGGGCTCTAACTTCATCGATATCCTGAAACTGTTCCAGGAAGATCCGCAGACTGAAGCGATCGTGATGATCGGTGAGATCGGCGGTAGCGCGGAAGAAGAGGCGGCGGCATACATCAAAGAACACGTAACCAAGCCGGTTGTCGGTTACATCGCGGGCGTTACCGCGCCGAAAGGCAAGCGTATGGGTCACGCGGGCGCGATTATCGCGGGTGGTAAAGGTACGGCGGATGAGAAATTCGCCGCGCTGGAAGCCGCAGGCGTGAAAACCGTTCGTAGCCTGGCGGATATCGGCGAAGCGCTGAAAGCCGTAATGAAGTAATTCTCAAAAAGCAGCAATAAGGCCCGACTCCTTCGTGCGACAGGGGAATACCTGAAGCGCGAAGGATGCAGGGCTGGTCCGTTTTCGACATGGTTGGTCACCTTCTGGTGACCTTTTTTTTGCCTGTTTTGCCGCTTAACCGTGTTGAAAATAAGCATCTTGCTGCGGTAAACGTTTACCCTCGCTTATTGTTATTAATATCATCCTGCCAGCAGGTAACGAACAGAAAATTATCAGACACATAAACAGTCGCTTTCTGTTATGCCGCGTGTTAAATCCTCCTTAAATAAACCACAAATAATATTGATTCACCTCGCAACATTTTTTCTCCATAAAACAAGTTAACATGAAAAATTATTAAGAACTTATTAGCACTATTTGCCTGTAATTAACCGCGTTTAAATTGTGTTTATTGTCGGGGTTGAGTATTATTGCTTAATATTTAAACACTGGCAGTGTGCGTAAATCATGGAGTGGATCAATGACATTAGCGGAGAAAATAAAATATAACTCTCGGGGATAATCTGGAGGGGTTGCATTAATTTTTTATAAATTAAACTATTTTTGTACGCTGCATATGGAAGACGTTATGAGAGGAAAGATACCCAAGACCGAATTACTGGTGACTTTTGAAGTGGTGGCGCGTCACGAAAGCTATACCCGGGCAGCAGAAGAGTTGGCGTTGACTCAGAGTGCCGTGTTCCGGCAGGTGAATGCGCTGGAGGATTTTTTACATACCTCGTTATTTAACCATGCCAAAAAGCGAATTTTTTTAAATGCAGCCGGTAAGCATTATCTGAGCATTGTTAAAGAAACACTTAACAAACTTGAACGCGATACCAATACGATAATGACCTGGCAACCCACCGTTCAGGTCATTGAGCTGGCGGTGAACCCAACGTTCAGTACCCACTGGCTGATTCCGAATTTACGTGAATTTAATAAAATAAATCCTGACATTATCGTTAATATTCATTCGCTGGCGAATATTGGCGATTTTCTTAACCGTGAGTATGACGCCGCCATTATGCGGGAAGATTTTTGCTCGCCCTGGTCAGAGGTGGAGTATTTATTTGAAGAGGAAATTTTACCCGTATGCAGTGGCAGCCTTTTACCTCAGCCGAATCAAAAACTGACCGTAGAAGAGTTGCTCAATGAATTTCCCCTTTTGCATCAAAGTACGCGCATCAAAGGCTGGCAGGAATGGTTCGCGCTGTCGGATATCAACAGTCCGCTGGTGAATAAAGGCCCGCGCTTTGATTTATTGTCGATGCTGATTGCCGCCGTGCGTTCTAATCTGGGCGTGGCGCTATTACCCCGGTTTGCGATCCAGCACGATCTGGATAACGGTGAGATGGTGATTCCCTGCGATGTGCCGATGCGTACAGGGAACCGGTTTATTATGACGTGGCGCGAAGAAAAAGCGGAATCCCGGTATTTACAGATCTTCCGTGACTGGCTGCTGCAAAAATCGGTAATCTCAGCGGTGGAGCGCTGACGCCGGATGGCGGCCAATGGCCTTATCCGGCCTACAAGCGGTGAGGGCTGCGGCCGGTGGCTTTATCCGGCCTACAGGCGGTGAGGACTGTAGGCCTGATAAGCGCAGCGCCATCAGGCAAAGGCGCGGCTACCAGTCTATCCCCGCCTGCGCCTGAATGCCGCTATCGAATGCATGCTTCACCGGGCGGACTTCGCTGACCGTATCGGCGAGTTCCAGTAATTGCGTATGACACCCGCGACCGGTAACGATCACGCTCTGCTGTTCGGGACGATTCACAATCGCGGCGATCACGTCCTGGGTGTCCAGGTAGTGATAAGCCAGCATGTACGTCAGTTCATCCAGCACCACCAGATCGTAACGCGGGTCGGCGAGCATGCGCCTGCCTTCCTGCCAGACGGCTTCCGCCGCCTGTATATCCGCTTCCCGATCCTGCGTCTCCCAGGTAAAACCGGTGCCCATAATGTGAAACTCAACGCCAAGCGGTTGCAGCGTGTTGTATTCACCGTTATCCCACTGACCTTTAATAAATTGCGCGACGCCAACGGTTTTGCCGTGACCGACCGCGCGGGTCGCGGTGCCAAAGGCCGCCGTCGATTTTCCTTTACCGTTCCCGGTGAAAACAATCAGGACTCCTTTCTGTTCCGTGGCCGCCGCCACGCGGGTGTCCACCTGTTCTTTCAGTTTTTGCTGCCGCTGGCGGTGCCTGTCAGTATTGGCTCGCGCTTCCATAAATGCTCCTTAATGCCCTGCCGGACAGGTCGCGCAGCGATGTTGCTGCTCAAACTGGCTGAAGAAGTTATTGCCTTTATCATCCACCAGCACAAAGGCGGGCAGGTTTTTGACCTCCATCATCCACACGGCTTCCATCCCCAGTTCGGGATACTCAAGGCAGCGCAAGCTTTTAACGTACTGCTGCGCCAGAAGCGCGGCGGCGCCGCCAATGCTGCCAAGATTGAAGCCGCCATGCTTGTGGCAGGCTTCGGTCACTTGCTGGCTGCGGTTGCCTTTCGAAAGCATGATCAAACTGCCGCCCGCCGCCTGGAAGGCGTCAACATAGCCGTCCATGCGCCCGCCGGTGGTCGGGCCGAGAGAGCCGCAGGCCTGTTTTTCCGGCGTTTTGGCTGGCCCCGCGTAATAAACAATGTGATTTTTCATGTAGTCCGGCATCGGTTCGCCGTTATCCAGACGCTCTTTAATTTTGGCGTGCGCGATATCGCGGGCGACGACAATCGGGCCGTTCAGCGACAGTCGGGTGCCGACAGGCAGCGTGGAAAGGTTATGCAGGATCTCGCGCAGCGGACGGTTGAGATCGAGCTGTACGGTCTGGGCGCTGTTTTCCACGCGCAGGGATTCAGGAATAAATTTTCCCGGATTGTGTTCGAGTTTTTCCAGCCAGATGCCGCGTTTGTTGATCTTCGCTTTAATATTGCGGTCGGCAGAGCAGGAGAGCGCCATTGCGATGGGGCAGGAGCCGCCGTGGCGCGGCAGGCGGATAACGCGGATATCATGAGCGAAATATTTGCCGCCAAACTGTGCTCCGATGCCAAACTCGCGGCTGGCATTGAGCAGGGTTGTTTCCAGCGCCGTGTCGCGAAACGCCTGGCCCAGCTCGTTTCCGCTGGTCGGCAGGGGGTCGTAATATTTGGTTGAGGCCAGCTTCGCCACTTTCAGCGCCTGGTCGGCAGACAATCCGCCAACCACAAAAGCGATATGGTAAGGCGGGCAGGCTGCTGTTCCCAGCGAACGCATTTTTTCGATCAGGAAAGCGGTGAGTTTTTCGGGTTGCAGAATAGATTTGGTTTCCTGAAACAGCGCCGCTTTGTTGGCGGAACCGCCGCCTTTATTGACGAAGAGAAACCGGTATTCGTCACCCAGCGTCGCGCTGATATCAATCTGGGCGGGCAGGTTGGTTTGGGTATTCACCTCGGTGTACATGTCCAGCGGGGCGTTCTGGGAGTAGCGTAAGTTATTTTCCTGGAAAGTGATGTACACGCCTTTGCTCAGGGCTTCGGCATCGTCGCCGCCTGTCCAGACGTGCTGACCTTTGCTCGCCACAATGGTTGCCGTTCCCGTGTCCTGGCAGTTTGGCAGTACGCCTTTCGCCGAGACTTCGGCATTGCGTAACAGTTGCAGCGCGACGTACTTATCATTACTGCTGGCCTGCGGATCGTGCAGGATGCTGGCAATCTGTTTCAGATGCGCGGTGCGCAGGAAAAACGAGGCTTCATAAAATGCCTGTTGGGCCAGCAGAGTCAGCGCTTCAGGCGCGACTTTGATAACCTCTTCACCGTCTAACTCCGTTACCGTAATGTGCTTGTCGCTGAGTAATTCATATTCCGTCGTATCTTTGCTTTGAACAAACGGTTCCTGCCAGACAAATGGTTTAGACATATTAACTTCTCACCTTTAAGTTATTTTTGCCGGACGGCTGTCCGGCCTACAACAATGCGCAAACCGTAGGCCGGATAAGCGTTAGCGCCATCCGGCATCGCTGTGGTATCAGGACATCGCCACTTCTGAGTGTTCGGTTGCCGGGCGCTCCTGTTCCGGGGTTTTGACCGGTGCTTTGCCACGGCAGCCTGCGCCGAAGTGCTCGCCTTCCCAACGACCGACAATCGCCGCACCCATCGCATTACTCATCACGTTGGTGGCAGAACGGCCCATATCGAGGAACGGATCGACGCCCATCAGCAGGATCAGACCGGCTTCTGGAATGTTGAACTGGTTGAGAGTGGCGGCGATAACCACCATTGACGCACGCGGCACGCCTGCCATTCCTTTGGAGGTCAGCATCAGAATCAGCAGCATGGTGATCTGCTCGCCCATGCTCAGTTCAATGTTGCACGCCTGGGCGATAAACACGGTGGCAAACGAGCAGTAGGCCATTGAGCCGACGAGGTTAAAGGAGTAACCGATAGGCAGTACGAAGCTGGCAATCTTGGAAGAGACGCCAAACTTCTCCAGTTTGTCCAGCGTACCAGGGAAAGCCGCTTCCGAGCTGGACGTGGTAAAGGCCAGCAGCGCGGGTTCGAAGATTGCTTTGGTCAGACGACTGATGCACGGCCCGACAATCATTGTCGACAGGCCAATCAGGATCGCCCACAGCATCCCCAGCGTCAGGTAGAACTCGCCCATGAAGATCCCGGCGCTGACCATCACGCCCAGACCGCGTTCAGCAATCAGACCGGAGATGGCGGCAAAGACGGTCAGCGGCGCAAACAGCATCACGTAACCTGTCAGCTTCAGCATGACGTGCACCAGCGAGTCGAGCACTTTAACAATGGCGGCGCCTTTTTCACCAACAGCGGCCAGGCTGCAACCGAGGAAAATGGAGAACACCACAATTTGCAGGATCTCGTTGCGCGCCATCGCATCGATAATGCTGGTGGGCACGGCGTGCGAGATAAAGACTTTCAGCGTGAAGGGTTCAGACTGCACGGCGGCAACCGCGCCTGCGTCGTGTGCCACAAAGTTAATGCCTGCGCCTGGCTGGAACATATTGACGATGACCAGACCCAACGCAATAGACAACAATGAGGCGCAAATAAACAGGAAAAAGGTTTTAGAGAATATACGCCCCAGCGTTTTGGCATCGCCCATTTTGGCGATCCCCACCACTAACGTTGAAATAACCAGGGGGGCAATAATCATTTTTACCATGCGCAAAAATATGGTGGTAAAAATAGAGATGTCCTGGGCGTACGATTTTGCTGTTTCAGCCGATGCCATATTATTAATGGCCACCCCGGCAATCATGCCGAGTATCAGGCCTAATATGATCATTTTGGTTAAACTTATTTTTTTCATGTTTGCTCCATCGGATAATGGTTGGAGAATAATGTGTAGGGCAGCGCATACCCGAACGCAGACAACCGCTCAGGCACGCGCTTGTTATGACCAACCGCATGAATAATCAGGAAAACAGTGATACAGCAAAATCCTGTATCCTGATGGCTGTTGTTGTATTGTTATGACTACAAGTCGAAGGTAATACTTAATAGCGGCGCGTGTTGCTGTGCGCCATAAACATCATTGTCACCAACGTTGCCGGAAATAATATCGCGCGGCATGACAATTTTTACCGCATTTGCCGGATCAAACCAGACAATGCGATGAATAAAATCAGGCTCGACGTTATATAAACGGGCAATAAGCTGCGGCGTTAATTGTTCCGATGCTTTTACCCGCTGATAGTCTTCCCGGGTTTTAAACAAAATATCTAAAACCAGTTCGTACGGTCCGGCGTTTTTGGAACGAATCACCTGCGCCAGTGAGCAAATCGAGTGTTTCATGCCTGAACTCCTTCCGGCGTCACCTGTTCGAGGTGGAAATCAAATTGCAGCGCGTCGCTCGCTTCAATCAGGTGATAGATTGAAAACTCATACACTGGCCCGCTTTGAATGTCGGAAGGCGAGAACGGGAAGGCGAGGTTGCCCGCCGTCGCAATCCGGTTTTCATAGCCATAGTGCAGGAGGGTGGAACGCACCAGCGAACAGACGCTGTTGGCGATATCCTGCGTCGGCGCGACCACGTCGAGCAATATGCCCAGTTCGTGCCCGGCGCTCTGCATCGGTTCGTGATTGCCCATCACCCCGTTCTTACCGTACAGGTGGAACGTCATGCGGATGCTGTCATCATTCAGCGAGAGGTTACGCGCCACGCTGGTCTTCACCTCTTCGAGAATGGTGTCAATGCTGGCAATCATGATCGGGTCGCGCGTCCCGGCGATGGTCAGACAGCGGAAGCCCACCTGACGCGCGCCTTCCAGCTTCAGCGCGTACGGCGTCTCTTCGTGACGGGAACCGCTGACGTAGACCTCGCCCTCGTTGACCGCTTTGAAGCTGCACCCTTTCAGATTCAGCACGCCGCCCGGCCCCGGCAGGTAGTACGGATCGGATTTCTCATACAGGGTGTGCGCCGCCGCAGAGGTTTCGGTGAACTTGCGCTTTGGATTGAACGTTTTGAGCGTAAAGCCGTTATCGTCAATGATCCCCATCGCGCAGTCGGAACCGGAACCCGGCGTCGCGGCGATGGCCGCGCACTCAAGGATCTTGCCGCAGTGCAGCGCCAGACCTTCATCAAAGCCCTGCATGATCGGCAGCGCCGCGAAGCAGGCCGGATCGTAAGCGCGTCCGCCCAGCACCACCTGCGCACCGGCTTTCAGCGCCCGCTGGAAAGGTTCGATGCCCATTTGCGCGACGATATAGGTGCTTTGGTCGATCGCGTCGTGGGTCAGTTCCGGGACGAAATCCAGCGCGGTGATTTTGCCGTTATCCAGCGCCTGGTGAACGATCGCTTTATCAACATCTGACGGGATAAGCGCCATCGAGAACGACAGTTTCTCTTCCTGAGCAATCTCAAGGATTATCTGGCGACACCACTCCAGATGCGGCGCCGCGCCGGAGCCTCCGGCAGTGCCGATCACCACCGGGATGTCGTTTTTTACGCCTGCGGTGATCATATAGCGCAGATCGCGTTTCACTCCCGCCCTGTCGGTAAAGGGTTTCCCTGCCCCCAGGTAGTGGGGGCCAGGATCGGAGGAACCGGCGTCAACGGCGATCAGATCCGGCGACTCCTCCATCGCTTTGCGAAAGCTCTCTTCCGGGAAGCCATAGCCCAGAATGGCCGTCGGCGATAAGATCTTAAATGTGCGTGCCATTTCTCAATCCTTTGTCTGCAACAGCGCGATGGTACGGTTCATCTCGTTAAACACGATGTTGAGACCTTCATCGAAGCCCATACCCGGTTTCACCAGCATCCGCATCGGGCGCGCGGCCAGCGCGACATGTACGCAGGTGCGGGCGCTGATCTCGGTTTCGTTACAGGTGCCGCCCTGATAGGCTTCCATCCCGTGTTTGTTGCAATAGAGCACGGCGTCAACGATGTTGTGAATGCCGCCGAGATCCGGGGTTTTGATCTGCACCATGTGGCAACTGCCCGCGTCAGTGAAATCGACGATGTCCTGATAGGTGTTACACCATTCGTCAGCGACAATTTTCACGCCGGAACCGAGACGGGTCAGCTCTTTGGTGATCGCGGTCAGCAGACGGATCTGATCCGGTTTGTTACCGGCATCCACCGGGCCTTCAATGTACAACGGCAGACCCTGCGCTTCTTTCTCCAGGCTGGCGATGTACTCCGCGCAGCGTACCGGGTCCATATCGAAGATCAGGCCGATGGTGCCGTAGACATCAATATGCAGCGTCGGGTGATAGCGTGGGCTGGTGCGCAGGCTCAGGATGCGATCGGACAGCCAGCGTACATACTCACGCAGTTTCTCGCCCTGAAAGCCCAGTTTCTCTTCCACGTTGTTGATCAGCGCATGCGGCAGCACGTCAACGCCTTTGAGGATCATCTTATCGACGGCGATATAGCGATCGTCGCCACTCTGACCAAATAACGGAATCGCTTCCGGGACGCACGGCAACTGCCATTCATCGCAAACCACTTCTGCTTTCAGACGACCGGACGCCAGCGCGGTGGCGTCGAGCAGCGCCTGCGACAGGCCGTAACGCACGGCGGTGTGCAGCAGATTGCCGTCAATGCGCAGCTTGTCGAAGAAGCGGGCGTTCGGCAGGAACGCATCGACATCACGACCTTCCAGCAGCGGTTTAATGTGATCGTTCAGGAACGGAATAAAGTGCTCCGCCAGGAACAGCGGGTCACGACCGCCAGCGCCGGAATACTGCACGGCGGCGCAGTCACCGACCGCTACCGCGCCATTTTCCAGAATCAGCTGTACCGAGATGCACTCGCCCGCCTGACGCACAGAGGTAAAGCCGGGCGTGACCGGCGCGCCGGTATAAATGAATCCATCATGACCCGCGCCGTTTTTAATCGCCTGCTGATCGTCGAAATAGAATGAGGAGTAGCCAGCGGTGAAAAGGGCCTGTTTAATTTTCATTATGGTCTTCCTATTAATTGACTGTGGGATACCGCGTTGATGTCATCAACAACCATCTGGAATGAGGGCTTGCGTCCTTCAAAATGGGCGCGCTCAGCGACGTAATCGTGGTGCAGGGCGAGGATATCTTTCGGCAGCGGAACCGCACCGGCTTCAAGGATGCGAATGGCGCCGGAGTTATCGCGAACCGGCAGGATTTTGCCTGCGTTACAGGAGGCCGGGGCGAAAGGGACGTCCAGCACGCCAGCTTCAAAAGCCAGCACCGTGCCGCGCGCCACATCGCCGTTACCCAGCTCAAAGACTTTTTTCAGCACCGCACGGACTTCGCACTTAATCAGTTCGACTTCCTGTTCCACGGCCGCGCACGGCGGGAACTTCTGGTCGCTGACCATATTGAGCATCTGGCGAGAGGCTTTAAGCCCCTGGGCGTTTGCGGCGGCCGTTGGGATACCGAAGGCTTCGTGCGGACTCTTGGTGATCACTTTGGTCGCGCCGGACATACCCGCCACTGCCGCGCCCCAGGAGATAATGGCGAACGCTTTGGATTCATCTTCCGGGAAGCCGCCCATCCACTGGTGGAAGACGGTGCTCAGTTCGTAATCATCAAAGCCGTAGTTCTGGAAATATTCGTGGGACAGTTCGCGCAGTGACTGAATGGCGGCGATATCCTGCGTCAGGCTGCCCACCTGGCCATAGCCGACGGTAATCGACTTCACGCCCTGTTCCAGCGCCAGCAGACCTTCGATGATGGCGACCGCGTGGGACATAAACGGCGGGATCAGCGTGCCGGTCAGCGGGCCGAACGGCTCGCGGTTAATGCGGATGCCGTGCTCTTCATACATTCCCATCAGACGGTCGCAGTACTGCCAGTCGCGGATTGATTTTTCCAGCGTGACGCGCTTGGCGTAAGGAATGTTGTAGGAGATGCCGCCGCCTTCGTAGCTGGTGAAGCCGCTGGCCATCGCGATTTCCGCCAGCAGTCGCGCATCCGGCGTACCGTGACGAACCTGAATGGGTTTTTCCAGCGCTTCCGTCATCCGGCGGCAGGCAGCAACGCCGTGGTTGACAACCGGCAGGCCGTTCAGCTTAGAGGTGCCTGCTTCGATGGATTTTTGAATACCGATCGCCGCTTCTTCGTAACGGTTCAGACGGGTATAGGCATCGATGGTGCTGGGAAGCAGATCGCACTCTTCCTGCAACGTTTTGAGCAGCGTGATGTGTTCATCCATCAGCGCCACGCCCGCGCGCGGCTGGCTGAGCGTTTTGCCTTCCTGATCGGCTTTTAACAGGGCGTGAGAAAAGCGTTTTTTCTCTGGAATGGTTTGCTGATACTTCACGCCATCTTCAAAATTCTCGACGTCCTTGCCGGTATGCCAGGTTTGCAATACCTGATGCCGCTCGGTCATGAATTCGTCATGGGTTAATTTTTTATTTCGGAGTTCCATTCGTAGCTGCCTTAGGTTTTATAGGGTTAAACATTGAATACTGGTGCGAGCGGCGAGCTGCGGGTACAGCCTGGCGACGTTCGCCAGCAGAGGAAGCAAGCCTTTTGAATCGCGGTAATAGTCAAACTGCCCGGGTAAGAGAATGCGTTTGCCGTCATCGTCCAGCTCGCGGTATTTCAACCAGCGATGGATGTCGAACTGACTGGCGCGGGAGAGCCATCCGCCGGAACCGACAACTTTGCGAACGGTGGTGAGGTCGCGCCCCATCTGTAAGTCGACGTTGCCCACGCAGGTGCAGACCTGCTTTTTGGTGCCCGCGTGACGTTCGCTGGCATAACCCACGCACAGCCCAGCCAGCAGGGCGTCGAAGAATTTCTCTTCGTCGCTGCGGGGGAGGTAATCGGGGTGGGAAACCAGGTGGCGCAGATAGCCGTAGAACGCCTCCTGACGCTCAGGCTGTTGGGCAAACACGACGTTTACCATCTCCTGGGTGCTTTCTCCGACCACAAGGGCAGAGACGCGCATCCCGAGATCGCCTTCAACGGTGCGTTTGACGAACGGTTCCGGCACGCCATGCAGCACGGTATCGGGAGAGAGCATATTGGCGCAGGCGGAGTACACGTCGGTGGTGGCGCCGCCCATATCGATCAGCATGAACTCTTTCCATGCGCTGTCGATGTCGCTGATGGCTTTAACCAGCTCGTAGACGGTCCACGGCGTTGGCATCGGCTCTTCGCCGGTTTCGCCAACAATCACGTCCAGCCCTTTGCCTTTCACGATGCGGGACAGGAACAGATCGCAAATGGCCTGGCGGGCGGCATACGGATTCGGGTGATCGAGGTCGGGCAGAATGTTGTCTACCGTGGTCAGATCTTTATGCCCCAGAATGGCCTGTACCTCATCCTGAATGTCACGGTTTCCGGCATAAATAATCGCGCAATCCAGATTTGAGTTCGCCAGCGCGCGCGCATTCGCCAGACCGTAGCTTTCTTCGCCGCCATCCGTACCGCCGGTAAACAGCAGGATGTCCGGCGGCGAGTTTTCTAACGCCTGGATGTCATGGCGGTTGAGCTTATACGCGTAATATTGCGCGATCTTCGCCCCCGCTGAGTGGGCAGTAACTTTTGCGGATTCCAGCGTGATAGACGGCACCAGCCCCATAGCGGCGACGGCGAGCCCGCCTTTTGCCGATGAGGAGTATTTCAACTGCACTTCGCCGCTTTTCAGCAACGGACGAGCATCGGCGACATTCAGCACCTGATTCAGACTGGCAAAAAAACCGTCTGCCAGATGGTATGTGGTGGTTGGCGTCAGGACATGGTTCACCAGGGTTAACGCATCCCCCTCCCTGGCGAAGAGGGCGGCTTTGGTCCATGTCGAGCCGATATCGACAGAGACGATTTGCATCAGATGGCCTCTTCAAGGCAGCGCTGTTCAACACCATGACGCGGGTTAATGTCCCCGGCCATTAACCGGCACACATCTTCCAGATCATGACTTGGCGCAAAGACGCGGTTAAAGCCCATCTCTTTAAACTTCGCTTCCACGTCGGCAAAGTCATGTTTACCCACCACCAGATTGCCGCCGACATAGAGCAGAATGTCACCAATACCGCGTTCGATGCAGCGTTCACGTAAACCGAGGCAGTCGATATCGCCGTGGCCGTAAATGGATGACACGACAATCGCATCGGCGCCGGTTTCGATTGCGGCATCAATATATTCATCCTGGCTTACCATGACCCCCAGATTGATTACGCGAAAATCATGGGCAGTAAAAACGCGATCCAAAACTTTATTGCCTACTGCATGGCAGTCAGCACCAATGACGCCAATAACAAGTGTTGATTTTTTCATGAGTAATCCTCTGTAGAGCTGATGAACAAAAGGTAAGAGTCTTCGTTTAATATTGCGCACTCAGGTTTCTGCAACCTTTTAATAGTCATGGAGTGTCTGTGCAGGCGGGAAGGGATGCAATTGATCTATTTTCAAAATATCTTTCTTAAAACTAATGTTCTTAATTAACCATTGGAAGGGTGTTTGTTATCAATGAGTTATTATTGATTGTCCAGCTCTGGTTAATTTAATTGGAACAGGGGGTTAATAAATAATATGCTGTGTTTGTGATCGCGGTCTTATTTATTTTTGCAAACGGTTATTGAGAGATAAATATAATACAAAGGCAAAACTGTGAGTTAAATAACGGAACAGAAATGGATGTTTCTATAGGAACACGGTTCATTGTTAATGAAAGGATAAATATGATAATAATTTGTTCTTTCTTACCGGGCGGATTATTTGTGAGCCCGGTAGCATATTGTCACAATACCGTGAACAGAAAACATGATCAGCGCTGTTTTCTGCGCGCGATCAACGTAAATTTATAATCATCGGTATTAAACGCATTACGGCTATATTCAAATACCTGACCGTCTTTCAGAAATCCGCGAGAGACTTTCTCCAGGATCGGTTTGTTTGCGCTGATCGCCAGCGTGCGGCTCATTTCTTCGGTTGGCATGATCGGGATCAGCTCCTGCTCGCTGCGATCAATGACCATCTGCTTCACCTCTTCAATAAAGTGATACTTGGAATTTTCCATCACCTGCCAGGTCAGGTCGGGAAAGAGCGCCAGCGGCATCCATGTCTCTTCGAGGGCGACGGGTTTTTGCTTAATGTAACGCACGCGTTTTACGTGCCAGACCCGGTTGTTCTCCGCC
The DNA here is from genome assembly GCF_030333655.1 of Citrobacter sp. CK180. Taxonomy (NCBI): domain Bacteria; kingdom Pseudomonadati; phylum Pseudomonadota; class Gammaproteobacteria; order Enterobacterales; family Enterobacteriaceae; genus Citrobacter; species Citrobacter sp. CK180. The sequence continues at coordinate 41,543 of NZ_JAOWFM010000056.1, forward strand.
AGTTGTAACTGGTTGCGCAGAAAGTCGTCCGCAGGGATCACTTCAAAAACCAAAACGTCACTGTGGGTGTCAACATGGCGATCGGCGAGTTTTTCGTAAAAGCTGGTTAGCTGGTAGATATCGTAATTGACCCGCTCTTCTTTCACATAGGTCCCGCTGCCCTGAATGCTTTCGATGATCTGCTGTTCGGTCAGTTGCTTGAGCGCCTGACGTACCGTGACCCGGCTCACGCCAAACGCATGCTGCAATGCCTGCTCGGTGGGTAACGCGTCGCCTGCTTTCAGTTCGCCACGTTCAATCTGCTCGCGGATTCGGTCAGCAATCTGTCGGTATAACGGTTTTTGGCTCATCTTTTTACTTTTGTATGAATGAATTAATACGACTTCGTTGATTATGCCCGATCAATAGCTCTTGTAAATAATACAAATTAAATACAAATTATTTTGCGTAAGTGAAAATGATCACATAAATGTATTGTTTCATCTGGCACAATTTCTGAAACATACCATGACAGTGTGAGGACTATGATGAACCTGACGACGTTAACCCACCGCGACGCGTTATGCCTGAACGCCCGGTTTGGCAGTCGTGAAGAGGCTATTCACGCGTTAACCCAGCGGCTTGTGCAACTGGGGAAAATTTCAGATTCCGATGCTTACCTTGAAGAAGTCTTTTTGCGTGAAAGCCAGGGGCCAACGGCGTTGGGAGAAGGGCTGGCGGTGCCGCATGGTAAAACGCTGGCGGTTAAAGAAGCGGCATTTGCCGTGGCCACCCTGCGCGAACCCATGATGTGGGAAGGGGTTGACGGGCCGGAAGCGGTGACGCTGATTTTTCTGCTCGCCATTCCGCCAGGCGAAGCGGGAAGCACCCATATGCAGTTGCTGACCGCACTCACCACGCGACTGGCGGATGATGACACCCGCGCGAGGATTCTGGCAGCGACCACGGCGGATGAGCTACTGTCGGCGCTGGACGACCAATACCAGGAAAGCGCTTTTCAGCCCTTACAGGATGCGCCGACCATCGTCTGCGTAACGGCGTGTCCGGCGGGAATTGCGCACACCTATATGGCGGCGGAGTATCTGGAAAAAGCGGGACGCAAACTGGGCGTGAACGTGTATGTGGAAAAGCAGGGCGCTAACGGAATTGAAGGCCGTCTTACCGCTCAGCAGCTCAACGCGGCAAAAGCCTGCATTTTCGCCGCAGAGGTGGCGATAAAAGAGAGTGAGCGCTTTGCGGGCATTCCTGCGCTGTCGGTGCCCGTCGCCGAACCTATCCGCCACGCCGAAGCATTGATCCAACAAGCGCTGGCGCTGGAACCCGCGCAGGGCGATCGCGCGGTTTACCAGGAAACGGCAGCGCCTAAGCGTCTGAAAACGGAGTTAAAACAGGCGCTGTTGAGCGGCATCTCGTTCGCCGTGCCGCTGATTGTCGCCGGGGGAACCGTACTGGCCGTGTCGGTGCTGCTGGCGCAAATGCTCGGCTTGCAGCATCTCTTCGATCAGGAGAACTCCTGGCTGTGGATGTACCGCAAGCTGGGCGGCGGGATGCTCGGCATCCTGATGGTGCCGGTGCTCGCCGCCTATACCGCCTATTCGCTGGCGGATAAACCCGCGCTGGCTCCCGGATTCGCCGCCGGCCTTGCCGCCAATATGATTGGCTCCGGCTTTCTCGGCGCGATCGCGGGGGGGTTGATTGCCGGATATCTGATGCGCTGGGTGAAAAACCATCTTCGCCTGAGCAGCAAATTCAACGGCTTCCTGACCTTCTATCTGTATCCGGTCATCGGCACCTTAGGCGCGGGCAGCCTGATGCTGTTTGTGGTGGGCGAGCCCGTTGCGTGGATCAACAACGCGCTGACCGCCTGGCTTAATGGGCTGAGCGGCGCCAATGCGCTGCTGCTTGGCGCGATTCTCGGCTTTATGTGTTCTTTCGATTTGGGCGGGCCGGTCAATAAAGCGTCTTACGCGTTCTGCCTTGGGGCGATGGCGAACGGCGTTTACGGCCCGTATGCCATTTTCGCCTCGGTCAAAATGGTGTCCGCCTTCACCGTAACGGCATCAACGATGCTGGCGCCGAGGCTGTTCAAAGAGTTTGAGATCGAAACAGGAAAGTCGACCTGGCTACTGGGGCTGGCGGGCATTACGGAAGGGGCAATCCCGATGGCGATTGAAGATCCGCTGCGGGTTATCGGTTCTTTTGTTCTGGGGTCAATGGTGACGGGCGCGATTGTTGGCGCGATGAACATTGGTCTTTCGACGCCGGGCGCAGGCATTTTTTCACTCTTTCTTTTGCATGACGCCGGATACGGCGGTTTCGTCGCCGCCGCAGGCTGGTTTGGCGCAGCGTTAGTGGGGACAGCGATATCGACCACCATCCTGCTGTTCTGGCGTCGTCATGCGGTAAAGCAGGGCAAGTATCTGACTAACAATGTGTTGCCATAAACGAACTAACAGGAAACGAAGATGAAAGCAGTATCTCGCGTTCACATTACGCCGCACATGCACTGGGATCGTGAATGGTATTTCACCACGGAAGCGTCACGTATTTTGCTGGTCAACAATATGGAGGAGATCCTGACCCGCCTGGAGCAGGATGCAGAGTATAAATACTATGTCCTTGACGGGCAGACGGCGGTGCTGGAGGACTATTTCGCCGTCAAAGCGGAAAATAAAGCGCGGGTAAGAAAACTGGTGCAGGCCGGAAAACTGATTATCGGCCCGTGGTATACCCAAACGGATACCACGCTGGTATCCGGGGAGTCGATCGTGCGTAATCTGATGTACGGTATGCGCGACTGCCTGGCGTTTGGCGAACCGATGAAAATTGGCTATCTGCCGGATTCGTTCGGCATGTCGGGGCAGCTTCCGCATATCTATAACGGTTTCGGTATTACCCGCGCCATGTTCTGGCGTGGTTGTTCGGAACGCCACGGCACCGATAAAACCGAGTTTTTATGGCAAAGCGCGGATGGCAGTGAAGTGACGGCGCAGGTGCTGCCGCTGGGCTACGCGATTGGTAAGTACTTACCGGAGGACGAAGCCGGGTTGCGTAAACGTCTCGACAGCTACTTCGATGTGCTGGAGCGCGCGTCGCTGACCAAAGAAATTTTGCTGCCGAATGGCCACGATCAAATGCCGTTGCAGCAAAATATCTTTGCGGTAATGGATAAACTGCGCGAAATCTACCCGCAGCGTAAGTTTGTGATGAGCCGCTTTGAAGAGGTGTTTGAACACATAGAAGCCCGCCGCGAGCAGCTTGCCACGCTGAAAGGCGAGTTTATTGATGGCAAATATATGCGCGTTCATCGCACCATTGGTTCGACGCGGATGGACATCAAAATCGCCCATGCGCGCATTGAGAACAAAATCGTCAACATTCTTGAGCCGCTGGCGACGCTGGCCTGGACGCTGGGGTTTGAGTATCACCACGGCCTGCTGGAGAAAATGTGGAAAGAGATTCTGAAGAATCACGCCCACGACAGCATCGGCTGCTGTTGCAGTGACAAAGTACACCGCGAAATTGCGTCCCGTTTCGAGCTGGCTGAGGATATGGCCGACAACCTGATCTGTTTTTATCAGCGCAAAATCGCCGACAACATGCCGCAGAGCGATGCCGACAAACTGGTGCTGTTTAACCTGATGCCGTGGCCGCGTGAAGAGGTGATTAACACCACGGTACGCCTGCGCGCCAGCCAGTTCTCTCTGCGGGATGATCGGGGCAACGCCATTCCTTATTGCATTCGCCATGCCCGGGAGATCGATCCCGGTTTAATCGACCGCCAGATTGTGCATTACGGTAACTACGAGCCGTTTATGGAATTTGATATCCAGATCCAGCAGATTATCCCTTCAATGGGCTATCGCACGCTTTATATCGAACCGAACGCTGCGGGCAATGTGGTGAGCCCGACGGTTTCATCAGACGCGCTGCTGGAGAACGCGTTCTGGCAGATTACGGCGAATGATGACGGTACGCTGAACCTGCGCGATAAAGACAGCGGCGTGCGTTATCAGCGCATACTGGCGCTGGAAGAGGGGTCAGACGATGGCGATGAGTACGATTACTCCCCCGCCAGAGAAGAGTGGCTGCTTACTTCGACGACGGCAAAACCGGAATATGAAGTGATTCATGACGCGTGGCAGAGCAGGGTTGTCATTCGCTATACCCTGGCGGTTCCGGCGAATCTTGCCGAACGCAGCGCGCGGCAGCGCAACGGAACATTAGGCGTGGAGATCGCCGTCACCCTGAGCCATAACAGCAGACGCATTGATGTTGAGGTGGCGCTGGATAATCAGGCTGACGATCACCGCGTGCGGGTGTTAATCCCCACGCCGTTCACGACGGATGTTGTGCTGGCGGACACCCAGTTTGGCGCAGTGACGCGTCCGGTACAGGACAGCGCAATGGAAAACTGGCAGGAAGAGGGGTGGAAAGAGGCGCCGGTGCCGGTCTGGAATATGCTGAACTATGCGGCGCTTCAGGAAGAGAGAAATGGCCTTGCGCTTTTCACGGAGGGATTACGTGAATTTGAAGTTATCGGCGAAGGGAAGGAAACGTTCGCCTTAACGCTCCTGCGTGGGGTGGGGCTGCTGGGGAAAGAGGATCTACTGCTGCGGCCAGGGCGGCCTTCCGGCATCAAAATAGCGGTGCCGGATTCACAAATGCGCGGAATGCTGCGCAGTCGGTTTAGCCTGTTCAGCTATAGCGGAACGCCTTTTAGCGCCGGTGTCGCGCAACAGGCGAAGGCGTGGCTGACGCCTGTTCAGTGCTATAACAAAATTCCCTGGGATGCGATGAAACTCAACAAGGCCGATGTTTGCGTACCGGAACATTACAGCCTGTTAACGATGTCGCCGGTGGGCTGCCTGTTAAGCGCGCTGAAAAAAGCAGAGGATCGCGATGATGTCATCCTGCGCCTGTACAATCCGTCCGAAACAACCTCATGTGATGCCACCGTTGCCTTTAGCAGAGCCGTTAGCGCATGTACAGAGACTATGATGGATGAACAGGCGTGCCCTGCGAAAGGAGAGGGCGCAAGTGGGGCTGGCCTCTTTCTGCCGGGGCAGTCCCGAACGTTTAGCTACACGCTTGCCTGAATCTCAGACAAACAGATTAAAGCCACGCTTAGCGTGGCTTTATTGTTAACGGAATAATAACAATCCGGTGTTAATTTCAATGGGCTCAAAAGTAAAATATTTGTGATTATTTTCATGGCGAATTGACCCTGTGGAAAATTACGCTGAAGCGTCTACGCTAAATAGTTGCAGACGGCAAAAGAATGTCGTCGATGATAACGTTAAATGAAATGCTGTTTTTTTATATATACCTTTCTATTAGATAACCGCCAACACCTTCAGAGATACATATGCGCAACATTGTTTTCACTGTGTTTACGCATTGTATACACCGTTAACGAATTTTGGTGTTTTTGATTTAAATCAATGTTTAATGCTTGGAAAAAGATGTCAAAACACGATAAATTGTCGCCGATCAAATTGGCCTGAAACCGGTAAATTAGCTATAAATTGATCAATGTCGAAAAATGCAAATTTGACTCAATAAAAACCTGTTTATTGTAGGGATTTTACGGCGTAATATATTTGCGGGATCAATTTAGGTTTTTTATTAACATGTTTGTAACTTTTTATCATTGCTGTTTCCTCTGATGATGAAACGGCAACGGTGAAGGGGAGCAAATAAATTTTATTGGGGCATGCGTGTGACCCTTTCTAACGGGGTTCACTCTCGGAGTCTTCATGCGATGAGCAAGGAGTCATGATGTTAGATATAGTCGAACTGTCGCGCTTACAGTTTGCCTTGACCGCGATGTACCACTTCCTGTTTGTGCCGCTGACGCTCGGTATGGCGTTCCTGCTGGCCATTATGGAAACGGTATACGTCCTTTCCGGCAAACAGATTTATAAAGATATGACCAAGTTCTGGGGCAAGTTGTTTGGTATCAACTTCGCTCTGGGTGTGGCTACCGGTCTGACCATGGAGTTCCAGTTCGGGACTAACTGGTCTTACTATTCCCACTATGTAGGGGATATCTTCGGTGCGCCGCTGGCAATCGAAGGTTTGATGGCCTTCTTCCTCGAATCCACCTTTGTAGGTCTGTTCTTCTTTGGCTGGGACCGTCTGGGCAAAGTCCAGCATATGTGTGTTACCTGGCTGGTGGCGCTGGGTTCCAACCTGTCTGCGCTGTGGATACTTGTGGCGAACGGCTGGATGCAGAACCCTATCGCATCGGATTTCAACTTCGAAACCATGCGTATGGAGATGGTGAGCTTCTCCGAACTGGTGCTTAACCCGGTTGCGCAGGTGAAATTCGTTCACACTGTGGCGTCTGGCTATGTGACCGGTGCAATGTTCATCCTCGGTATCAGTGCTTACTACCTGCTGAAAGGCCGCGACATCGCGTTCGCTAAACGCTCCTTTGCTATCGCCGCCAGCTTCGGTATGGCTGCTGTGCTGTCTGTTATCGTGCTGGGTGACGAATCTGGCTACGAAATGGGCGACGTGCAGAAAACCAAACTCGCCGCGATTGAAGCGGAATGGGAAACCCAGCCAGCGCCTGCTTCCTTCACCCTGTTCGGTATCCCGGATCAGGAGACGCAGGAAAACAAACTGGCTATCCAGATCCCTTACGCGCTGGGTATTATCGCGACTCGCTCCGTCGATACGCCGGTCATCGGTCTGAAAGACCTGATGGTGCAGCATGAAGAACGTATCCGTAGCGGGATGAAAGCCTACGCGCTGCTGGAAGAACTGCGTGCCGGTTCTACCGACCAGGCCGTTCGCGACCAGTTCAATAACGTGAAGAAAGATCTGGGCTACGGTCTGCTGCTTAAACGCTATACGCCGAACGTCACTGACGCGACCGAAGCGCAAATTGAGATGGCGACCAAAGACTCCATTCCACGCGTTGCGCCGCTGTACTTTGCGTTCCGTATCATGGTTGCGTGCGGCTTCCTGCTGCTGGCGATCATCGCGCTCTCCTTCTGGAGCGTCATTCGTAACCGCATCGGTGAGAAAAAATGGCTGCTGCGCGCGGCGCTGTACGGCATCCCGCTGCCGTGGATTGCTGTAGAAGCAGGCTGGTTCGTTGCCGAATATGGTCGTCAGCCGTGGGCGATCGGTGAGGTGCTGCCAACCGCCGTGGCGAACTCGTCACTGACGGTCGGTGACCTGCTGTTCTCCATGATCCTGATTTGCGGCCTGTATACCCTGTTCCTGGTGGCGGAGCTGTACTTAATGTTCAAGTTTGCACGCCGTGGCCCAAGCAGCCTGAAAACTGGTCGCTATCACTTTGAGCAGCCCAATGTGGCCTCTCAGTCGGCACGCTAAGACAGGAGTCGTCAAATGATCGATTATGAAGTATTGCGTTTTATCTGGTGGCTGCTGGTTGGCATTCTGCTGATCGGTTTTGCGGTTACCGATGGCTTCGACATGGGGGTGGGCATGCTCACCCGTTTCCTCGGTCGTAACGACACCGAGCGTCGAATTATGATCAACTCCATCGCCCCGCACTGGGACGGTAACCAGGTGTGGCTGATCACCGCCGGTGGCGCGCTGTTCGCCGCCTGGCCGATGGTTTACGCTGCGGCGTTTTCCGGTTTCTATGTGGCGATGATCCTCGTGCTGGCGTCCTTGTTCTTCCGTCCGGTTGGTTTTGACTACCGTTCCAAGATTGAAGACACCCGCTGGCGCAACATGTGGGACTGGGGCATCTTCGTGGGGAGCTTTGTGCCGCCGCTGGTTATCGGCGTGGCGTTTGGCAACCTGTTGCAGGGCGTACCGTTCCATATCGACGAGTATCTGCGTCTGTACTACACCGGTAACTTCTTCCAGCTGCTGAACCCGTTTGGCCTGCTGGCAGGTATCGTCAGCGTCGGGATGATCATTACCCAGGGCGCGACCTATCTGCAAATGCGTACCGTGGGTGAGCTGCACCTGCGTTCCCGCACGACGGCACAGGTAGCCGCGCTGGTTACGCTGGTGTGCTTCGCGCTGGCGGGCGTATGGGTGGTTTACGGTATTGATGGTTATGTCGTGACTTCCGCGATGGATCATCACGCCGCATCTAACCCGCTGACCAAAGAAGTCGCGCGTGAAGCCGGTGCGTGGATGGTGAACTTCAACAGTACGCCGATCCTGTGGCTGGTTCCGGCGCTGGGCGTGGTTCTGCCGCTGCTGACTATCCTGACCTCCCGTATGGAGAAAGGAGCATGGGCGTTCCTGTTCTCTTCTCTGACCCTGGCCTGCATCATCCTGACTGCCGGTATCGCAATGTTCCCGTTTGTGATGCCTTCCAGCACCATGATGAATGCGAGCCTGACCATGTGGGATGCGACCTCCAGCCAGAGAACGCTGAACCTGATGACCTGGGTTGCGTTGGTGTTTGTACCGATCATTCTGATCTACACCAGCTGGTGTTACTGGAAAATGTTCGGCCGCATCACTAAAGAACATATTGAAAGCAACACTCACTCTCTGTACTAAGTAAGGAGCTAAAAATGTGGTATTTCGCATGGATTCTGGGAACGCTTCTTGCCTGTGCATTTGGGATAATCACTGCGCTGGCGCTTGAGCACGTAGAATCAGGTAAAGCCGGACAAGAAGACAGCTAATGACCAGTATTATCGCAACGTTGTATGCGGTAATGGATAAGCGCCCATTACGGGCGCTTTCCTTTATGCTGGCGTTAGTGTTGGCAGGCTGCATCTTCTGGGACCCGACGCGTTTCGCGGCGAAAACAAGCGAGCTGGAAATCTGGCATGGTTTTCTGCTGATGTGGGCCGTCTGTACGGGCGTGATTCATGGCGTAGGATTTCGTCCTCGCGCCGTTCACTGGCAGGGGATCTTTTGCCCGCTGCTCGCTGATATCGTGCTTATTGTTGGTCTGATTTTCTTCTTCTTTTGAATAAGAAGTATCCTTAAAAATTTATGGGTTTTCATAAGCCCATAAATTTTTACTCTCCCTTAACTTCCCCCCATTCCCAAGCCTCATCCGCGCGCGTATAGTAGCAACGTTTAAAAGCGTTAACTTTTTTTGCATTACCGGGATGTACAGTGAATATATTTCGATGGCCGGTTCGTGTCTATTATGAGGATACCGACGCCGGTGGTGTGGTTTACCACGCCAGTTACGTCGCTTTTTATGAAAGAGCACGCACAGAGATGCTGCGTCATCATCACTTCAGTCAACAGGTGCTGTTGGCTGAACGGGTTGCCTTCGTGGTGCGTAAAATGACGCTGGAATATTATGCGCCTGCGCGACTCGACGATATGCTCGAAGTCCAAACTGAAATTACGTCAATGCGTGGCACCTCTTTGGTTTTCACGCAACGCATTGTCAACGCAGAGAACAACGTGCTCAACGAAGCGGAAGTTCTGATTGTTTGCGTTGATCCACTCAAAATGAAGCCTCGTGCGCTTCCCAAGTCTATTGTCGCGGAGTTTAAGCAGTGACTGACATGAATATCCTTGATTTGTTCCTGAAGGCAAGCCTTCTGGTTAAACTTATCATGTTGATTTTGATTGGTTTTTCAATCGCATCCTGGGCTATCATCATCCAGCGGACTCGTATTCTTAACGCTGCGGCGCGCGAAGCGGAAGCGTTCGAAGATAAATTCTGGTCTGGAATCGAACTGTCTCGCCTGTATCAGGAGAGCCAGGGGCGTCGTGATAGCCTCGCGGGTTCGGAACAAATCTTCTATAGCGGGTTCAAAGAGTTTGTGCGTCTGCATCGTGCAAACAACCATGCGCCGGAAGCGGTTGTTGAGGGGGCGTCTCGTGCGATGCGTATCTCCATGAACCGTGAGCTGGAAACATTAGAGACGCACATTCCTTTCCTCGGCACCGTGGGTTCCATCAGTCCGTATATTGGTCTGTTTGGTACGGTATGGGGGATTATGCACGCGTTTATCGCCCTCGGTGCGGTGAAACAGGCGACGCTGCAAATGGTGGCGCCGGGTATCGCGGAAGCGCTGATTGCAACGGCTATCGGTCTGTTTGCGGCGATTCCAGCGGTTATGGCCTACAACCGCCTGAATCAGCGCGTGAACAAACTGGAACTGAATTACGACAACTTTATGGAAGAGTTCACCGCCATTCTGCACCGTCAGGCGTTTACCAGTAGCGAGAGCAACAAGGGGTAAGCCATGGCCAGAACGCGTGGACGAGGTCGTCGCGATCTCAAGTCCGAAATCAACATTGTACCGTTGCTCGACGTACTGTTGGTGCTGTTGCTGATTTTCATGGCGACGGCGCCGATCATTACCCAGAGTGTGGAAGTCGATCTGCCGGACGCGACCGAGTCGCAGGCCGTCAGCACCAATGACGATCCGCCGGTCATTATTGAAGTTTCCGGTATTGGGCAATACAGCGTGGTGGTTGAGAAAGACAGGATGGATCAGTTGCCGCCAGAGCAGGTTATTGCCGAAGCGAAAAGTCGCCTGGAGTCCAATCCGAAAACGGTCTTCTTAATCGGTGGCGCGAAAGACGTGCCTTACGATGAAATAATTAAAGCGCTGAACTTGTTACACAGTGCGGGCGTGAAATCGGTTGGCTTGATGACGCAGCCTATCTGATCTTCTGCGTCTCCGGGACGTAAAGATAGCAAGTAACAGGCGCACAGTTTTTGGGAACCGAGAGTGTCAAAGGCAACCGAACAAAACGACAAGCTCAAACGGGCGATAATTATTTCAGCGGTACTGCATGTCATCTTATTTGCAGTGCTGATCTGGAGTTCGTTCGATGAGCATATAGAGGCTTCAGCCGGGGGCGGCGGTGGTTCTTCCATCGACGCCGTCATGGTCGATCCCGGCGCAGTTGTTCAGCAGTACGATCGTCAGCAGCAGCAACAGGCGAGCGCGAAGCGTGCGGCGGAACAGCGTGAAAAACAGGCGCAGCAGCAAGCTGAAGAGCTTCGCGAGAAGCAGGCGGCTGAACAGGAACGACTGAAGCAACTTGAGAAAGAACGTTTAGCCGCGCAGGAACAGGCGCGCGAGCAGGCGGAACAGCAGAAACAAGCGGAAGCGGCCGCGAAGAAAGCGCAGGAGCAGCAGAAACAGGCTGAAGAAGCGGCGGCGAAAGCCGCAGCGGATGCGAAAGCGAAAGCGGACGCGCAGGCTAAAGCAGCGGCGGAAGCGCAGAAGAAAGCGGAAGCCGAAGCGGTAAAAGCGGCTGCTGATGCGAAGAAGAAAGCCGAAGCTGAAGCGGCAAAAGCCGCCGCCGACGCGAAGAAAAAAGCGGAAGCCGAGGCGGCTAAGCAGGCTCAGGCAGAGGCCGCGAAGAAAGCCGCAGCAGAAAAGGCTGCTGCTGAAAAAGCGGCCGCAGAGAAGAAAGCTGCCGCCGACAAAGCCGCCGCTGAGAAAGCGGCAGCAGCAAAAAAAGCTGCTGCTGAGAAGGCTGCTGCCGATAAGAAAGCTGCGGCAGATAAAGCGGCTGCTGCGAAGAAAGCCGCAGCCGAAAAAGCCGCTGCCGCATCTGGCGTCGATGACCTGTTGGGCGATTTAAGCTCCGGTAAGAATGCGCCGAAAAACGGTGGCGGAGCGGCAGGAAGCAATGCTTCTCCTGCGGGGAGTGGTAATACTAAAAACAATGGCGCATCAGGCGCAGATATCAGCAACTATGCCGGGCAGATTAAATCGGCCATTGAAAGTAAGTTTTACGACGCATCGTCCTATGCAGGTAAAACCTGTACGCTGCGTATAAAACTGGCGCCAGACGGCCTGTTGCTGGATATTCAGTCTGAAGGTGGCGATCCCGCGCTTTGTCAGGCAGCGCTTGCTGCGGCCCGACAGGCGAAGATTCCAAAACCACCAAGCCAGGCGGTATACGAAGTGTTTAAAAACGCACCTCTGGACTTTAAACCGTAAGCTAAACTTTCCCCGTCACGGCGGGGAAAGAAACGCTACGGGAGTCGCTGGGTTCTGGTAGTTTTGTGTATTTGAGTTTGTTAACATTCTGCTAAATTATCGTGGGCTTTCCGCCCGGATAAGGGAGATATGATGAAGCAGGCATTACGAGTAGCATTTGGTTTCTTAATGCTGTGGGCAGCGGTGCTGCACGCAGAAGTACGTATCGAGATCACCCAGGGGGTGGACTCGGCGCGCCCGATTGGCGTTGTGCCATTCCAGTGGGCAGGGCCGGGAGCTGCGCCTGAAGATATTGGCGGCATCGTTGGCGCTGACCTGCGCAACAGCGGTAAATTCAATCCGTTGGATCGTTCTCGTCTGCCGCAGCAGCCGGGTACGGCGCAAGAAGTTCAGCCGGCGGCATGGTCTGCGCTGGGTATTGATGCGGTTGTTGTCGGCCAGGTGACTCCGAATCCTGACGGTTCCTACAATGTTGCTTATCAGCTGGTTGACACTGGCGGCGCACCGGGTACTGTACTGGCGCAGAACTCTTACAAAGTGAACAAGCAGTGGCTGCGTTATGCTGGCCATACTGCAAGTGATGAAGTGTTTGAGAAGCTGACCGGCATCAAGGGCGCATTCCGCACCCGTATCGCTTACGTTGTGCAGACTAACGGCGGCCAGTTCCCGTATGAGTTGCGCGTGTCTGACTACGATGGCTACAACCAGTTCGTGGTTCACCGTTCTCCGCAGCCGCTGATGTCTCCGGCGTGGTCTCCTGACGGCTCTAAACTGGCCTACGTGACCTTCGAAAGCGGTCGTTCCGCGCTGGTTATCCAGACGCTGGCTAACGGGGCTGTGCGTCAGGTTGCGTCGTTCCCGCGTCACAACGGCGCGCCTGCGTTCTCGCCGGATGGCAGCAAACTGGCGTTTGCGTTGTCTAAAACCGGTAGCCTGAACCTGTATGTGATGGACATTGGTTCTGGTCAGATTCGTCAGGTGACGGATGGTCGCAGCAACAACACCGAACCAACGTGGTTCCCGGACAGCCAGAACCTGGCCTTTACCTCTGACCAGGCCGGTCGTCCGCAGGTGTATAAAGTTAACGTGAACGGCGGTGCTCCGCAGCGTATCACCTGGGAAGGTTCGCAAAACCAGGATGCGGATGTGAGCAGCGACGGTAAATTTATGGTAATGGTAAGCTCGGCGAATGGTCAGCAGCACATTGCCAAACAAGATCTGGTAGCGGGTGGCGTACAGGTTCTGTCGTCAACGTTCCTGGATGAAACGCCAAGTCTGGCACCTAACGGCACTATGGTAATCTACAGCTCTTCTCAGGGGATGGGATCCGTGCTGAATTTGGTTTCTACAGATGGGCGTTTCAAGGCGCGTCTTCCGGCAACCGATGGTCAGGTTAAATTCCCTGCCTGGTCGCCGTATCTGTGATAATAATTAATTGATTAGTAAAGGAATCATTGAAATGCAACTGAACAAAGTGCTGAAAGGGCTGATGATCGCTCTGCCTGTTATGGCAATTGCTGCATGTTCTTCCAACAAGAACGCCAGCAATGACGGCAGCGAAGGCATGCTGGGTGCAGGCACTGGTATGGATGCGAACGGCAGCGGCAACATGTCTTCTGAAGAGCAAGCGCGTTTGCAGATGCAGCAATTGCAGCAGAACAACATCGTTTACTTCGATCTGGACAAGTACGATATCCGTTCTGACTTCGCGGCAATGCTGGATGCGCACGCTAACTTCCTGCGTAGCAACCCGTCTTACAAAGTCACCGTAGAAGGTCATGCGGACGAACGTGGTACTCCTGAGTACAACATCTCCCTGGGCGAACGCCGTGCTAACGCTGTTAAGATGTACTTGCAGGGTAAAGGCGTTTCTGCTGACCAGATCTCCATCGTTTCTTACGGTAAAGAAAAACCCGCAGTACTGGGTCACGACGAAGCGGCTTACGCTAAAAACCGTCGCGCCGTACTGGTTTACTAAGAGAATTGCATGAGCAGTAACTTCAGACATCACCTGTTGAGTCTGTCGTTACTGGTTGGCATAGCGGCCCCCTGGGCCGCTTTTGCTCAGGCGCCAATCAGTAGTGTCGGCTCAGGCTCGGTCGAAGACCGCGTCACTCAACTCGAGCGTATTTCGAATGCTCACAGCCAGCTTTTAACCCAACTCCAGCAACAACTCTCTGATAATCAGTCCGATATTGATTCCCTGCGTGGTCAAATCCAGGAAAGCCAGTATCAGCTGAATCAGGTTGTTGAACGACAGAAGCAGATCCTGCTACAGATGGACAGTCTGAGCAGCGGTAGCGCAGCGACGCCGTCGGCGGGCGGCGAGCAAAGCGGGGCGGCAACCGCAACACCTGCGCCTGGCGCGGGCGCGGCGACGTCAGGTGCGCCGGTACAAAGCGGCGACGCCAATACCGATTACAATGCGGCAATTGCTCTGGTGCAGGATAAGTCCCGCCAGGATGATGCGATTGTGGCGTTTCAGAACTTCATCAAAAAATACCCGGACTCAACTTATCAGCCGAATGCCAATTACTGGCTCGGCCAGTTGAATTACAACAAGGGTAAAAAAGATGATGCCGCATTTTATTTTGCCTCGGTAGTCAAAAACTACCCGAAGTCACCAAAAGCGGCTGACGCGATGTACAAAGTCGGCGTCATCATGCAGGACAAAGGCGACGCGGCAAAAGCCAAAGCGGTTTATCAGCAGGTTATCAGTAAATACCCTGGCACTGATGGCGCAAAACAAGCGCAAAAACGTCTTAACGCGATGTAATGCACACCACGCGACCAGAAATCGCGTTATTTCTGGTCTCGTCGTGCGATTCCTAAGCAGTTGAGTGATCTACATCGAAATTTTTGTTGCGCTGAAATCTGAAATCAGTAATATATGCCGCCGTTGCCAGGGGATATCAAACAAACCGAAAGCAGCGCAAAAGTGGGTCGTTAGCTCAGTTGGTAGAGCAGTTGACTTTTAATCAATTGGTCGCAGGTTCGAATCCTGCACGACCCACCACTTTAAAGATGGAAACATCTTACCAGCGTAGTATCGGGTGATTAGCTCAGCTGGGAGAGCACCTCCCTTACAAGGAGGGGGTCGGCGGTTCGATCCCGTCATCACCCACCACTCGGGTCGTTAGCTCAGTTGGTAGAGCAGTTGACTTTTAATCAATTGGTCGCAGGTTCGAATCCTGCACGACCCACCAAT
>NZ_JAOWFM010000056.1:56698-258937 GCF_030333655.1 Citrobacter sp. CK180
AGCAGTTGACTTTTAATCAATTGGTCGCAGGTTCGAATCCTGCACGACCCACCAATGTAAAAAGGCGCCCTAAAGGCGCCTTTTTGCTATGCGCAGAATTTGTGCCTGATGGCGCTGCGCTTATCAGGCCTACAGCGATACACTCGTCCAGGTCGGATAAGATGTCAGTCGGCGACCCGTAGGCCGGATAAGGCGCTTGCGCCGCCATCCGGCATTATCAAGCGCAATTGTTGTGACTTTTGCCAGCCAATCGGCTATCTTGTTTAGCATATAAAACAAATTTAACCGATTGTGGCGTGGGTTACGCTTTATATCGGTTATTTCGTTAAGCCAGTAAAACGAGAAAGCATGATGAGCGTAATGTTTGACCCGGAAGCCGCAATCTATCCGTTTCCGCCGAAACCGACCCCGCTAAGCGTGGATGAAAAGCAATTCTACCGCGAGAAAATCAAACGTCTGCTGAAAGCGCGCGATGCCGTCATGGTGGCGCACTATTACACCGATCCCGAAATCCAGCAACTGGCTGAAGAAACCGGAGGATGCATTTCCGACTCGCTGGAGATGGCGCGATTTGGCGCGAAACATCCTGCCTCCACGTTGCTGGTCGCTGGCGTCCGTTTTATGGGCGAGACGGCCAAAATTCTCAGCCCGGAAAAAACCATCCTGATGCCGACTCTACAGGCGGAATGCTCGCTGGATCTGGGTTGTCCGATTGACGAATTTAGCGCGTTTTGCGACGCCCACCCGGATCGCACGGTAGTGGTTTACGCCAACACGTCTGCTGCCGTCAAAGCCCGCGCTGACTGGGTTGTTACCTCCAGTATCGCCGTTGAACTGATTGAACATCTGGACAGTCTGGGCGAGAAAATTATCTGGGCGCCGGATCGTCACCTGGGACATTACGTGCAAAAGCAGACCGGCGCGGATGTGCTCTGCTGGCAGGGAGCCTGTATCGTTCATGATGAATTTAAAACCCAGGCGTTGACCCGGATGAAAGGTTTGTACCCGGATGCCGCCGTGCTGGTGCATCCTGAGTCGCCACAATCGATTGTCGATATGGCGGATGCCGTCGGGTCTACCAGCCAGCTGATTAATGCCGCCCGCACGCTGCCGCATAAGCAGCTTATTGTGGCGACCGACCGGGGCATTTTCTATAAAATGCAGCAGGCGGTGCCTGATAAAGAGTTGCTTGAAGCGCCGACAGCCGGAGAAGGGGCGACCTGCCGTAGCTGCGCGCATTGTCCGTGGATGGCGATGAACGGCCTTAAGGCGATTGCTGAGGGGTTAGAGCAGGGCGGGCAGGCCCATGAGATTCACGTTGACCAGGCGCTGCGAGAAGGGGCGCTGCTGCCGCTCAACCGTATGCTGGAATTTGCGGCTACACTACGAGCGTAAAACGTAAAACGCTCTGGGGGAAAGATGGATTTTTTTAGCACACAGAACATTCTGGTTCATATTCCAATTGGCGCTGGCGGTTACGACCTGTCATGGATTGAAGCTGTTGGCACCGTTGCGGGGTTGCTGTGTATCGGGCTTGCCAGCCTGGAAAAGATCAGCAACTATTTTTTCGGCCTGATTAACGTGACGCTATTCGCGATCATCTTTTTTCAGATCCAACTCTACGCCAGCCTGTTGCTTCAGGTATTTTTCTTTGCCGCCAATATTTACGGCTGGTATGCCTGGTCCCGCAAAACAAGCCAGCATGAGATTGAATTGAAAATTCGCTGGCTGCCGCTGCCAAAAGCGCTGGCCTGGCTGGCGGTATGCGTGGTGGCGATAGGTCTGATGACCGCGTATATCGATCCGGTATTTGCTTTCCTGACTCGCGTCGCCGTCAACCTGATGCAGGCGCTGGGATTGTCGGTCGCCGTACCGGAATTGCAGCCTGATGCCTTCCCGTTCTGGGACTCCTGCATGATGGTGCTGTCGATTGTGGCGATGATCCTGATGACGCGCAAGTATGTCGAAAACTGGCTGCTGTGGGTGATTATCAACGTGATAAGCGTGGTGATCTTCGCACTGCAAGGCGTCTATGCGATGTCGCTGGAGTATCTGATCCTGACCTTCATCGCTCTGAATGGCAGCCGGATGTGGATCAACAGCGCGCGCGAACGAGGCTCACACGCGCTTTCCAGTTAGTGGTGATGATGCGAATGGCCGGATAGCCCCTGATTCAGGTGGCAGTCCGGCCCGTTGCACGGCTGATATTCCATCTGAATGGTGGCGTGCTCAATCTGGTAATGGTGAATCAGGAAATGCTGGATGCGCGCCAGCAACGCGTCATGATCGTGCGGCGGGATCACCTGCACATGCAGCGTCATCACGGGTTTTTCTCCTATCATCCAGACATGGACGTGATGCACATTGCGTACTTCGGGAATACCCCGGCTGAGATGGCGACGCAACGCCGCGATATCCAGCGAAACCGGCGCGCCTTCCAGTAATTCATTCACGCTGTCTTTTAACAGACGCCAGGCGCTGCGTAACACCAGTATGGAAACCAGGATCGAGAGAATCGGATCCGCTGGCGTCCAGCCTGTCCAGATGATAATCAGTGCGGCAAAAATGGCGCCGACCGATCCCAGTAAATCCCCCATCACATGCAGCGCGGCGGCACGCACATTGAGGTTTTTTTCTTCATTCCCCCGGTGCAGGAGCCAGAACGCAAACACGTTGGCGAGCAAGCCTGCCACTGCGATAGTCATCATCATGCCGCCTGCGACAGGGCGTGGCGTATAGAAGCGCTGAATGGCTTCCCAGACGATTAAAAGAGTAATCACCACTAATGCGATGGCGTTAACAAACGCGGCCAGCGTTGTCAGTCTCAGCCAGCCGAAAGTGTGGCGAATGGTTGGAGGACGACGGGAAAACTGTACGGCCATCAGAGCGAACAACAGGGCTGCGGCATCGGTAAGCATATGCCCGGCATCGGCCAGCAGCGCCAGCGATCCTGAAAGAATGCCGCCCACCACTTCAACCAGCATAAATCCGGCGGTGACACAAAATGCGAACAGCAACCGACGCGCGTTCTTATCTTCCGGCAGATGCGAAGCAGTATGAGAGTGTGAATGTGCCATCGTGTCATCCCTTTGTTATTTTCATTATTACTGTATGACATCATACAAGTTTTGGGCTGACAAAATAAAAAGGAGAGCGTCAGCTCTCCCGTTACCTGGCCTTTTTTCAGGCTTACTGCGTGGTGCCATCGGTTTTAGTATCAACGTCGTTGTTGATGCCGTCGCCGGTCTCCACTTTCTTATTCACGTCCGGGCAGCGGCCGTCCTTACACATGGTGTTTTTATGCACTTCATCGGAGGTCATGTCGTCGTGGTTCATTGATGAGCCATCCGGGTGAAGCATGGTGCCGCCGGAATTAATCTGGCTGTTGTCCACATTGTTTGGCGCGATGTTTTCGCGGGCGTCAGGGGCGACCTGTCCGGCATCCGCCGAAGAGTTTGCCTGTCCGTTGTTGGACTGCGTATTCGCGTCGGTGGCCAACGCTGCGCCACTGGCAAGGCTGAGTATGGCAGTAAGAAAAAGTGTGGCCAGTTTTGTCATTTTCATAAGATGCTCCTGTTATGGTCGATATGTCGGATAACTCTTCCAACAGTGCATGTGCCAGTAAAATCTCAGAGAGGGGTTAAAGATCCCGCACTGGCGATTTAGCCCAGCAGAGAATCTTGAAAAAACTCACAAAAAGAGTGTTTGCAGTTAAAAATTGTAGGTTAGATCTCGTTTTTCGCTACTTTCTGGCGTTTTTTTTCCTAATTCCAGGATTAGTCCGTTCGAAGTGTAAAAGTCAGTTTACACTTTTTAGCCAAAGAGATAGATTGAAGGGATTGCATTTAATTAGATAAGTATGGCAACACTGGAATAATCATGAATTATCAGAACGACGATTTACGTATTAAAGAGATCAACGAGTTATTACCGCCAGTCGCACTCCTTGAAAAATTTCCCGCTACAGAGAATGCAGCAAACACCGTTGCCCATGCCCGCAAAGCGATTCATAAAATCCTGAAAGGGAATGACGATCGCCTGCTGGTGGTGATTGGGCCGTGCTCAATTCATGATCCGGTTGCCGCCAAAGAGTATGCCGCTCGTTTAATGACGCTGCGTGAAGAGCTAAAAGGCGAGCTTGAAATTGTCATGCGCGTCTATTTTGAAAAACCGCGCACCACGGTGGGCTGGAAAGGGCTGATCAACGATCCGCATATGGATAACAGCTTCCAGATTAACGATGGCCTGCGTATTGCCCGCAAGCTATTGCTCGACATTAACGACAGCGGATTACCTGCTGCGGGTGAGTTCCTTGATATGATCACCCCGCAATATCTGGCGGATCTGATGAGCTGGGGCGCGATTGGCGCACGTACCACGGAGTCTCAGGTACACCGCGAGCTGGCCTCTGGTCTTTCCTGCCCGGTCGGCTTTAAAAATGGCACTGACGGCACCATTAAAGTGGCGATTGACGCTATCAATGCCGCCGGTGCGCCTCACTGCTTCCTCTCCGTCACTAAGTGGGGGCACTCCGCCATTGTGAATACCAGCGGCAACGGCGACTGCCACATTATTCTGCGTGGAGGCAAAGAGCCAAACTACAGCGCGCAACATGTGGCAGAAGTAAAAGAAGGTCTTGCTAAAGCGGGGCTTGCGCCGCAGGTTATGATCGATTTCAGCCATGCGAACTCCTCCAAACAGTTTAAAAAGCAGATGGACGTTTGTGCGGATGTTTGCCAGCAGATTGCGCGTGGCGAAAACGCGATCATTGGCGTGATGGTGGAAAGCCATCTGGTGGAAGGTAATCAGAGCCTGGAAAGCGGCGAACCGCTGATCTACGGTAAGAGCGTTACCGACGCCTGCATCGGCTGGGAAGATACGGATGCGCTGCTGCGTCAGTTGTCGAATGCGGTGAAAGCCCGTCGCGGATAATTCCTCCTGCCAACGCACGTTGCGCAATTGAAAAACCGGCAAATCAGGCCGGTTTTTTTCTACTAACTGTTTGTAATCCAAAAGAGTTAGTTCTTTGTTTAAAAGTTTTGATGTGATCGTGATCAACTTTTTACACTTATATCGGTCGTAATATAAATTTTTACATAACGATTGATAATACAAATGAATAAGCCCACTCAACTGGCAACGCTGTTGCCTCTTCTCATTTCCCTGGCGCCGCACAGCGCACATGCGGCAAACACCTCTGAAGATGAAATTATCGTCACCAGCCAGCCTTCTGCCGATACCACGCATGCCGCTTCCGGCGCTGGATTCAAAACCAATGATATCGATGTCGGGCCGCTGGGCAATAAAGCCTGGGTTGATACACCGTATTCGACCACGACCGTCACCAAAGAGATGATTGAGAACCAGCAGGCGCAAAGCGTGAGCGAACTGCTGAAATACTCGCCCAGCACACAAATGCAGGCGCGCGGCGGCATGGATGTCGGCAGACCGCAGAGCCGGGGGATGCAGGGTAGCGTGGTTGCCAACAGCCGCCTGGATGGGTTGAACATCGTCTCAACCACCGCTTTCCCCGTTGAGATGCTGGAACGCCTGGATGTGCTCAACAGCCTGACCGGCGCGCTGTACGGCCCGGCAAGTCCGGCCGGGCAGTTTAATTTTGTCGCCAAACGCCCAACGGAAGAGACGCTGCGCAAAGTCACTCTGGGTTATCAAAGCCGGAGCGCCTTCACCGGGCATGTCGATTTGGGCGGACACATTGATGATGACAACCGTTTTGGCTATCGCGTGAATGTGCTGGATCAGGAAGGTGAGGGGAATCTGGATGACAGTACGCTGCGCCGTAAGTTGCTTTCCGTGGCGCTGGACTGGAATATTCAGCCAGGCACGCAATTGCAGCTGGATGCCAGCCACTATGAGTTTATTCAAAAAGGCTATCCGGGTAGCTTCAGCTATGGCCCGAACATTAAATTACCTTCCGCACCCGATCCCAAAGATAAAAATCTGGCGCTCAGCACGGCCGGGAACGATCTGACAACCGACACGGTGAGCACGCGTCTTATTCATTATCTCAATGATGACTGGTCCGTAACGGCGGGCGTTGGCTGGCAGCAGGCGGATCGTGCGATGCGTAACGTATCCAGCAAAATTATCAATAACCAGGGCGATATCAGCCGTTCGCTGAAAGACTCTACTGCCGCAGGACGTTTTCGCGTACTGAGCAATACCGCCACGCTTAACGGTCATGTTGATACCGGTTCTGTCGGGCATGATATTGCGCTCTCGACCACCGGTTATGTCTGGTCGCTGTACAGTGCGAAAGGGACGGGGCCGTCTTATAGCTGGGACACCACCAATATGTACCACCCCTCTGAGATGTACGAAAAGGGCGATGGCAAAATCATAACCGGTGGGGATCGTTATAAATCCAGCGTCAACACGCAACAGAGCATTACCCTTGGGGATACCGTGACTTTCACGCCGAAATGGTCGGCGATGTTCTACTTGAGCCAGAGCTGGATTCAGTCGCAGAACTACAATAAAAGCGGTCATAAAACCGGCCAGATTGATGAGAACGGTTTAAGCCCGAATGCGGCGTTGATGTATAAAATCACCCCGAATGTGATGGCCTACGTCAGCTATGCGGAGTCGCTGGAACAGGGCGGGACGGCGCCAACCAATAGCGACGTGAAAAATGCCGGGCAAACCCTCGACCCGTATCGCAGCAAACAATATGAGATGGGGCTAAAAGCCGATGTCTCCGGGATGAATCTGGGGGCGGCGTTGTTCCGTCTTGAGCGTCCATTTGCCTATGTCGATCCCGGCGATAACGTCTATAAGGAACAGGGGAACCAGGTCAATAACGGTCTGGAGCTGACGGCCTCCGGTAATGTCTGGCAAGGGCTGAATATCTACAGCGGCGTGACGCTCCTCGATCCGAAACTGAAAGATACGGTGAGCGATACCACCAGCGATAAACGGGTGGTAGGCGTACCGAAAGTACAGGCGAACGTGCTGGCGGAGTACAGCTTACCGTCGATGCCGGAATGGGTATACAGCGCTAACGTTCACTATACCGGCAAGCGTGCCGCCAACGATACCAACACCGCATGGGCCAGCAGCTACACCACCTGGGACCTGGGCACCCGCTACACCACGAAAATCAGCAGCGTGCCGACCACCTTCCGCGTGGTGGTTAACAACGTGTTCGATAAGCACTACTGGGCATCAATCTTCCCGTCAGGCACCGATGGCGATAACGGTTCACCCAGCGCCTTTATCGGCAGCGGGCGTGAAGTTCGCGCCTCCGTCACGTTTGATTTTTAAAGGATGGAGTCATGACGCTAACCCGCATTTTCCCCGCGCTGGCCTGGCTGGTGGCGGGGAGCCTGTTTGCCGCGCAGCCGCACAGCGATGTGCGCATCGCTTCGCCGTGGCCAGCGCAAAACACCATCATCACCATGCTGGGGTATGGCGATAATATTGTTGGCACGTCGATGATTGCAAAGACGATTCCGCTTTTTCGCCAGAGTCTGCCGCGTATTGAGAATGTCGCCGTTGTCAGCGTCAACAGCGGTCACGAACTGGACCCGGAGCAGATCATCTCGCTCGGTACGCAACTGCTGTTTGTGCCGAAATCGATGATGGTGCCGAGGGCGTCGCTGCTCCAGCAGGCAGGGGTGCGCGTACTGGCGTTTGAGGCGAACTCCATGCAGGCGCTGACCGCCCGGGTGCATAAAACAGCGGAGGTGCTGGGGCCGGATGCGCAGGATAAAGCGCAGCGGTATCAGCAGTATTTTGACCGCAATGTGGCGCGGGTAAAGGCGCGCTTAAGCGATCTTCCTGAAGATCAGCGAATGACCCTCTATCACAGCATGGGCAATCCGCTGACCACTTCCGGCAGGCCGTCGCTTAATCAGGACTGGATGGATCTGGCCGGTGCAAAAAACGTCGCCGAGCGCTGGTTTAGCCACAAGCAAAACCGGACGGGGGAAGTCGCTCTTGAGCAGATCGTCGCGGCAAATCCGGCGGTGATTGTCGCCATGAATAAGCGGGATGCGGATGCCATCCTGACTTCTCCCCAGTGGGCGCAGGTGGACGCCGTGATTCATCATCGCGTGTATGTGAACCCGAAAGGGATGTTCTGGTGGTGTCGGGAGACCAGCGAAGAGGCGTTACAATTCCTCTGGCTGGCAAAAACGCTCTACCCGCAGCGCTTTGCCGATGTGGATATGCGCAAGGAGACCCGCCGCTTTTACCAAGACTTCTTTGGCATTACACTCAGCGACGCGCAGATTAGCGATGTGCTCAATCCGCCGAAATGACTCTACAGGTAAGGAACGTTATGTCGCTATCCGCTAATGCTCCGTCGATCGACGATCGCTACCGTCTTGTGGTACGCAAGCGGTTGATGCTGGCGCTGCTGATTATTGCGGCGATAGTCGCCTCGCTGGTGCTGGACTCTACGCTTGGCCCGTCTGGTCTGTCGCTCGGCGAGCTCTGGCAAACGCTGCTGCACCCGGCAAGCGTTAATGCGGGGACGCGCGTTATCGTCTGGGATATCCGTTTACCCTATGCGCTGATGGCGTTACTGGTGGGAATGGCTTTGGGGCTGGCGGGCGCCGAAATGCAGACAATCCTGAACAACCCGCTGGCGAGTCCGTTCACGCTGGGCGTTTCTTCCGCAGCGGCCTTTGGCGCTGCGCTGGCGATCGTGTTGGGTATCGGCATTCCCGGCGTTCCTGCCGCCTGGTTTATTCCCGCGAATGCCTTTGCTTTTGCGCTGCTGTCCGCCCTGCTGCTGGACGGGATTACTCGCTGGACGCGCGTGGCGACCTCTGGCGTGGTGCTGTTCGGTATCGCGCTGGTGTTTACCTTTAATGCGCTGGTGTCGATGATGCAGTTCGTTGCCGATGAGGACACGCTACAGGGGCTGGTGTTCTGGACGATGGGCAGCCTGGCGCGCGCGTCGTGGGAAAAGCTCGGCGTGCTGGCGTTGGTGTTTGCCATTGTGCTGCCGTGGTCGATGCGTAGCGCCTGGCAATTGACGGCGCTACGGTTGGGGGAAGATCGGGCGATGAGTTTTGGCATTGACGTGCGGCGCCTGCGCCTGTCATCGCTGCTGCGCATCAGCCTGCTATCGGCGCTGTCGGTGGCGTTTGTCGGGCCAATCGGTTTTATCGGTCTGGTCGCGCCGCACATTGCGCGAATGCTGTTTGGTGAAGATCACCGGTTCTATCTGCCGGGCAGCGTGTTGACGGGGGGGCTGGTGCTGTCGCTGGCCTCGATCGCGTCGAAGAATATTGTTCCTGGGGTGATCATCCCGGTAGGCATCGTAACGTCGCTGGTGGGTGTGCCATTCTTCCTGAGCATTATTTTGCGCCACCGGGGGAGCATGTCATGAGCGGGTTGATCCTCAAGGGAATAAGCGCCGGTTATCCGAAACATCCGGTTATTCACGATCTCAGCGTGCCTGAGCTGCCGCGCGGTAAAATTACCGTTCTGCTGGGGCCGAACGGCTGCGGGAAATCAACGTTATTACGCGCGCTGGCCGGGCTGAATAAAGCCCGTGGCGAGGTCATGCTGGACGGTGAGAACCTGATGTCGCTGCCGTTTGCCCGGCGTGCGGAAAAGGTGGTGTTTTTACCTCAGTCGCTGCCGCAGGGCGTACATCTGCATGTGCTGGAGTCAATTATCGTGGCGCAGCGGGCGTCCGGCGGGCGGGATGGCGCGAACAGCCACTCGCAGGTGCTGGCAATCCTGGATCAACTCGGCATTGCGCATCTGGCGCTGCACTATCTTGACCAGCTTTCCGGCGGCCAGCGGCAACTGGTGGGGCTGGCGCAGTCGCTGATTCGCTACCCGGAACTTTTGTTGCTGGACGAGCCGCTTAGCGCGCTGGATCTGAACTATCAGTTTCACGTTATGGATCTGATCGCGCGGGAAACGCGGGCGCGCAATATGGTGACGGTTGTGGTGGTGCATGACATTAATATCGCGCTACGTCACAGCGAACATGTGCTGATGCTGAAGGAGGGCAAACTGGTGGCCAGCGGCACGCCGGAAGCGGTTATTACCGCAGAAAGCCTGGCGGAAGTGTATAACGTTCGGGGTCGTGTGGAACGTTGTTCACAGGGCAGGGCGCAGGTGGTGCTCGACGGGGTTATCGGGGTTTAAGTGCATGTATTGCCGGATGACGGCTTACGCCTTATCCGGCCTACAGGACGCATATTGCCAACCCGTAGGCCCGATAAGCGAAGCGCCATCAGGCAAATCAGATTACTTCGCTTTACCCTGGTTCGCTACGGCCGCCGCTTTTGCCGCGATCTCGTCAGCGTTACCCAGATAGTAATGTTTGATCGGTTTGAAGTTTTCGTCGAACTCGTACACCAGCGGTACACCGGTCGGGATGTTCAGTTCGAGAATCTCTTCTTCGCTCATGTTATCCAGGTATTTCACCAGCGCACGCAGAGAGTTACCGTGAGCGGCGATGATGATGCGCTCACCGCTTTTCATGCGCGGCAGAATGGTTTCGTTCCAGTAAGGGATCACGCGATCGATAGTCAGCGCCAGGCTTTCAGTCAGCGGCAGCTCTTTCTCGGTCAGTTGCGCATAACGCGGATCGTGGCCCGGATAACGCTCGTCATCTTTGGTCAGCTCCGGCGGGGTCACGGCAAAACCACGACGCCACTGTTTAACCTGCTCATCACCGTATTTTTCAGCGGTTTCCGCTTTGTTCAGACCCTGTAGTGCGCCGTAGTGACGTTCGTTCAGCTTCCAGGATTTTTCAACCGGCAGCCAGGCCTGATCCAGTTCGTCCAGGACGTTCCACAGCGTGTGGATGGCACGTTTCAGCACGGAGGTATAAGCAAAATCGAAGCTATAGCCTTCCTCTTTCAGCAGTTTACCTGCCGCTTTTGCTTCACCCACGCCTTTCTCGGACAGGTCAACATCGTACCAACCGGTGAAGCGGTTTTCGTTGTTCCACTGACTTTCGCCGTGACGTACCAGAACCAGCTTAGTTACAGCCATACTCTCACTCCTCAAGCTTTATTGAATGATAATAATTCTCATTATATTGCCGTGACAGGTCAGCGGCAACGCTTACGCATAACCATAGCGAAAATAGTGACGCAGTGTAAGGTTCTTGTGAACCCGGAGTTGCGATTTTGTCTTTGAGTGGTGGGGATTTGAGCAAAGCGACGCGCCACAGGCCCGATAGCTGGCACCATCGGGCCTGTTATGGCTCATCGTCAGGCCGGAATAAACTGATATTCCGTCAGGCTGGCGTACTCGTCGCCGGGATGCAACACGCAGTCAGGTTGCGGCCATTCCGGGTGGTTCGGGCTGTCTGGCAGAAATTCGCTTTCCAGCGCCAGGCCTTGCCAGTCGGCATAAGGTTCAGGCCCGCGCGACGGCGTGCCGCCCAGATAGTTGCCGGAATAGAATTGCAGCGCCGGAGCGGAGGTATAAACCTTCATCTGCAATTTCTCATCCTGCGACCACAGATGTGCGACTGGCTGGCTGGCATCGCCTTTGGTCTGCAATAAAAAGGCGTGATCGTAACCTTTTACCTTGCGCTGATCGTCATCGGCAAGAAACGCGCTGGCGATGGTTTTTGCGCTGCGGAAGTCGAACGAGGTTCCGGCAACGGATTTCAGCCCGTCGCGTGGAATACCGCTTTCATCAACCGGCAGGTACGTATCAGCCAGAATCTGTAGCTTGTGCTGGCGTACGTCTGACTGCTCGCCGTCCAGGTTAAAGTAAACGTGGTTGGTCAGGTTCACCGGGCAGGGCTTATCTACCGTCGCTCGATAGGTAATGGAGATTCGGTTATCGTTGGTGAGACGATACTGCGCGGTGGCGCAGAGATGGCCGGGGAAGCCCTGATCGCCATCGTCAGACGTCAGTGCGAACAGCACCTGACGATCGTTCTGGTTGACTATCTGCCAGCGACGTTTGTCAAAGCCGTCCGGCCCGCCGTGCAGTTGGTTTTCACCCTGGCTCGGCAGCAGAATGACGGTTTCGCCCGCCCAGGTGTAACGGCTGTTGGCAATGCGATTGGCGTAGCGGCCAATCGATGCGCCAAGAAAGGCGGCCTGATCCTGGTAATATTCCGGGCTGGCGCACCCCAGCAACGCTTCACGGACGCTGCCATCGGTTAGCGGGATACGGGCGGAAAGTAGTGTGGCGCCCCAGTCCATCAGAGTGACCACCATCCCTGCATCGTTGCGCAGGGTGAGCAGGCGGTACGGCTGACCATCGGGCGCCAGTGCGGGCGTTTCGTTTAGCACTGTCCGGCTCCTTGTGAGGGTTTGCATACGTAAAACGTTTCTTTGATTCCGGTTTTCGCTTCATACTGCGTGGCCACGGCCTGCTGTACGGCAGGAACCAGCGCTTCCGGGATCAACGCGACGACGCAGCCGCCGAAGCCGCCGCCGGTCATGCGTACGCCGCCTTTATCGCCGATGGTCGCTTTCACAATTTCGACCAGCGTGTCGATCTGCGGGACGGTGATTTCGAAGTCATCGCGCATTGAGGCGTGAGATTCCGCCATCAATTCACCCATGCGTTTCAGGTCGCCTTTCTCCAGCGCGCTGGCGGCTTCAACGGTACGGGCGTTTTCGGTCAGTACGTGGCGAACACGTTTGGCGACAATCGGGTCCAGCTCGTTGGCCACCGCGTTGAACGCCGCAAGGCTGACATCGCGCAACGCCGGTTGCTGGAAGAAACGCGCGCCCGTTTCACACTGCTCGCGGCGGGTATTGTACTCGCTGCCCACCAGCGTACGTTTAAAGTTACTGTTGATGATCACCACCGCCACGCCTTCCGGCATGGAAACCGCTTTCGTACCCAGCGTGCGGCAGTCAATCAGCAGGGCATGATCTTTTTTACCCAGCGCGGAGATCAGCTGATCCATAATGCCGCAGTTGCAGCCGACGAACTGATTCTCCGCTTCCTGGCCGTTGAGCGCGATTTGCGCGCCATCCAGCGGCAGGTGGTACAACTGCTGGAATACGGTGCCGACCGCGACTTCCAGCGACGCAGAAGAACTGAGTCCCGCGCCCTGCGGCACATTGCCGCTGATAACCAGATCCGCGCCGCCAAATGCGTTATTTCGTTTTTGCAGATGCTTCACCACGCCGCGCACGTAGTTTGACCACTGCTGGCTGTCGTGGGTAACGATCGGCGCATCAAGGGAGAATTCATCAACCTGGTTGTCGTAGTCAGCCGCAATCACGCGCACTTTGCGATCGTCACGCGTGGCGCAGCTAATCACCGTCTGGTAGTCGATAGCGCAAGGCAGCACGAAGCCGTCGTTGTAATCGGTGTGCTCGCCGATCAGATTGACGCGACCAGGCGTCTGAATGGTGTGGGTAGCAGGGTAGCTGAAAATTTCTGCAAACAGAGATTGTGTTTTCTCTTTCAGACTCATTATTTAAACTCCTGATTCGCGAAAATGAATGTCGCTGACCGCGCGCAGACGCTCCGCCGCTTGTTCTGCCGTCAGATCGCGCTGGGTCTCCGCCAGCATTTCATAACCGACCATAAATTTACGGACGGTCGCGGAACGTAGCAGCGGTGGATAAAAGTGCGCGTGCAGCTGCCAGTGCCCGTTCTCTTCACCGTTAAACGGCGCGCCGTGCCAGCCCATGGAGTAGGGGAAGGAGCACTGGAACAGGTTGTCATAACGACTGGTCAGCTTTTTCAGCGCCAGCGCCAGGGAGTCGCGCTGATCGTCGGTCAAATCGGTAATGCGCAGCACATGCGCTTTGGGCAGCAGCAGCGTTTCAAACGGCCAGGCTGCCCAGTAAGGCACGACCGCCAGCCAGTGCTCGGTTTCAACCACCGTACGGCTGCCGTCCGCCAGTTCGCGCTGCGCATAATCCACCAGCATTGGGGAGTGCTGCTCGGCGAAGTAGGCTTTTTGCAAACGATCTTCACGCTCGGCTTCGTTCGGCAGGAAGCTGTTGGCCCAAATCTGGCCGTGCGGATGCGGGTTGGAGCAGCCCATCGCCGCGCCTTTATTCTCAAAAACCTGCACCCAGGGGTAGGTTTTTCCCAGATCGGCAGTCTGTTCTTGCCAGGTTTTGATGATGTCGGTCAGCGCGGGGAGGCTCAGTTCCGGCAGCGTCTTGCTGTGATCGGGAGAAAAGCAGATCACGCGGCTGGTGCCGCGGGCGCTCTGGCAACGCATCAACGGGTCATGGCTGTCCGGCGCGTCCGGGGTGTCAGACATCAGCGCGGCAAAGTCATTTGTAAAGACATAGGTGCCGGTGTAATCCGGGTTTTTATCTCCGGTTACGCGCGTATTGCCCGCGCACAGGAAGCAGTCCGGGTCATGGGCGGGAAGCGCCTGCTGAGATGGCGTTTCCTGCGCCCCCTGCCAGGGGCGCTTTGCGCGATGCGGTGAAACCAGAATCCACTGTCCGGTTAGCGGGTTAAAACGGCGATGTGGATGATCGACAGGATTAAATTGCGTCATGACATGTCCTTAGTCTGGATATCCCTGCGGATGGCGTGACTGCCAACGCCAGGTGTCCTGTGCCATTTCGTCAAGTGTGCGGGTTACGCGCCAGTCCAGTTCGCGGTCGGCTTTGCTGGCGTCCGCCCAGTAGGCCGGAAGGTCGCCTTCACGGCGTGGGGCAAAATGATAAGCAACGGGTTTACCGCAGGCTTTGCTGAAGGCGTTAACCACATCCAGCACGCTGTTGCCAACACCGGCGCCAAGGTTGTAAATATGCACGCCTTGTTTGCCAGCCAGTTTTTCCATCGCGGTTACGTGGCCGTCGGCAAGATCCATCACATGGATGTAATCGCGCACGCCGGTGCCGTCTTCGGTAGGGTAGTCGTTGCCAAAGACCGCGAGCGATTCGCGACGGCCAACGGCGACCTGGGCGATGTACGGCATCAGGTTGTTAGGAATGCCCTGCGGATCTTCGCCCATATCACCTGACGGATGCGCGCCGACCGGGTTGAAGTAGCGCAGCAGGGCGATGCTCCAGTCCGGCTGCGCTTTTTGCAGGTCGGTCAGGATCTGTTCGACCATCAGTTTACTTTTGCCATATGGGCTCTGCGGCGTGCCGGTCGGGAAGCTTTCGACATAAGGAATTTTGGGCTGATCGCCGTAGACGGTGGCGGAGGAGCTGAAGATGAAGTTTTTGACATTGGCGGCGCGCATGGCGCTGATTAAACGCAGCGTACCGTTGACGTTGTTGTCATAGTATTCCAGCGGTTTGGCGACAGATTCGCCCACGGCTTTCAGACCGGCAAAGTGAATGACGGCGTCAATCGCGTGGTCATGCAGAATTTCAGTCATCAGCGCTTCGTTACGAATATCGCCTTCAACGAAAGTTGGGTGCTTACCACTTAATCGCTCGATAACAGGCAGTACGCTGCGCTTACTGTTGCAGAGGTTATCAAGGATGATGACATCGTGACCGTTTTTCAGTAACTGTACACAAGTATGACTTCCAATGTAACCGCTACCACCGGTGACCAGTACTCTCATAATTCGCTCCGTTAAGCCTATGGTATGGAATAACCATAGCATAACAAAGATGCGAAAAGTGTGACATGGAATATATTAGTGGAATCGTTTACACTTCGGTTTTTTCACCCGCCAACGACTGTTATTTAATGATAAATCATATGCTTTAAGAATGATTGCGCCTTTTATCTGAAAAAGCAGTGAAAAAAGGGGCGTGGTCGCACGCCCCCAGTGAACCGCTAACGCAGCGTCGTCTGTTGATAGCGGTAACTCTCGCCTTCCGGTACAAACTCCAGCCGATGGGTAATGCAGCCTGGGGCGTCTTCCGCGTGATGGGAGACAAACAGCAACTGCGTTTCTCCCTCGCTAATCAGTACATCGACAAAGCGGCGAACGAGTTGACGATTCAGCGGATCCAGGCCTTGTAATGGCTCATCAAGAATCAGCAGCGTAGGGTGTTTGACCAGCGCACGGGCGATCAGCGCCAGCCGTTGTTGCCCCCAGGACAGGCTGTGGAAAGGCGCATCCGCAGTGCGTTTGTCCATTCCCAGAATATCCAGCCATTGCTGCGCCAGCTTGTGCTGCCTGTCGGAAACCGCCTGGTAGATGCCAATCGAGTCAAAGTAACCGGAGAGAATGACATTACGCACCGTGGTGCTGACGCGATAATCCAGATGCAGGCTGCTGCTGACATAGCCGATATGTTTTTTGATATCCCAGATTGTTTCACCACTCCCGCGACGGCGGCCAAACAGCGTCAGGTCGTTGCTGTATCCCTGCGGATGGTCGCCGGTGATTAAACTTAACAGGGTGGATTTTCCCGCGCCGTTAGGCCCGACAATCTGCCAGTGTTCACCCGGATTCACCTGCCAGCTCAGATGATTAAGAATAGGGCGGTCGTTATAGGAGACGACGCCATCGTTGAGAATAATGCGCGCCGCGCCGTCCGGCAGGGCGTGGCGGGCAGAAGGCTCATCCGGCTCGGGCAACTTTACGCCTTCCAGTCGTTCGCTATGCGCGAGTTGGGCAATCAGCGCCCGCTGGAGCAAATCCGCTTTTTCCCCCGTTTCCGTTAACGTGCAGTCGGCAAGGACTCCCGCATACTGAACGAATTCGGGGATCTCATCAAAGCGGTTTAACACCAGCACCAGCGTGTAGCCCGACTGGTGCAGCGTGGCGAGAAGATTCGCCAGTTGCTGGCGGGAGGCGACATCCAGCCCGTCAAACGGCTCATCGAGGATTAATAAATCCGGCTCTGACATCAGCGCCTGACAAAGCAGCGTTTTGCGCGTTTCGCCCGTAGAAAGGTATTTAAAACGTCTGTCGAGCAGAGAAGAAATGCCAAACTGCTGCGCCAGTTCGGCACAGCGGGCGGGATCGCTCACCTCATCCTGAATGATTTCTGCCGTAGTTCGTCCGGTGTCGTCTTCGCCAGGGCTGAGCAGGTCGGTGTTATTGCGCTGCCATTCATCGCTGACCAGTTTTTGCAACTGTTCGAATGAGAGGCGGGTGACGCGCGCGAACTGAGACTGGCGCTCGCCTTTCAGTAACGTCAGTTCTCCCGCCAGCGCGCGGGCCAGCGCTGATTTCCCGCTTCCATTGGTGCCGACAAAAGCCCAGCTATCCCCCGCCTGCAACGTCAGCGCATTTAACTGAAGCGTTTTTGTGTCGCTCAGGCGAAACGTGCCTTGCGAAATATGCAACGATGACATTTTGTATCCCATTTTTTGCAGCGATGAATGACAGGGATACGTGTTCAAAGAACAGATGTCAATGCACTTAGCACAACGTAGCGATAATCACTCTGTCAGCATTAAAATATGCCGTCACGTTAGCACCTTCTTCCAGCGTGGCGGTCTCTTCAACGGGCAGGGTGGCACACAACGTCTGGCCGTCAGGTAATGTCATGAGGACTTCGCACTGCTCGGCGCCGCGTTCAATATGGCTGATGGTTCCCTGAAGCTGGTTGTCGGCAGCCCGGGCAATCGCCTCGTCCTGGGTAATGCCAACCCACGGCGCTTTCAGCAGGATCAGGACTTCTTTACCTTCATCAAGGCCAAGACGCTCGCCGCTTTGCGCAGTGATGGCGACCTTCAGTCGCGTTTCGCCGTCGGCCAGCAGCACATCGACATGCTGTTGAACCTGATCGTGATCGCGTGCGGTAATGGTGCCGAACCACTGGTTACGGGCGCTGGTTTGCAAAGAAAAACGGGAAATGGCGGCCAGCAGGCTGTCGAGCGGCAGGGCGTCGTCGTCGCTCAGCACGTCGAACGCTTTTTGCTGAATCTGGGCGAGCAAATCGTAAAGCTGGATCAGGCGCTGACCGTAGCGGGTCAGTATCGCGCCGCCGCCGCCTTTGCCGCCCGTTGCGCGCTCGACGAGCGTCTGCTCGCTGAGTTGGTTCATCTCGTTAATGGCATCCCAGGCGCTTTTGTAGCTGATGCCCGCATCTTTTGCCCCCTGGCTGATGGAGCCGGAAAGCGCGATATGCTTGAGCAGCGAAATGCGGCGGGGGTCCGCAAACAATTTTTGTTGAAGTTTGAGTGTAAGGAGGATTTCGGCCTGCATAACAAGATCCTGGCAAAAGGGTTATTGTGACGGAAAACCGCTTCCGCGCAAAGTCGACCGCACAAAAGGGGAGTGCTTTTCTCATTTATGCAGTTAGAATATCAAAAGAATCCTATCTGGAGTTGACCATGTTAGAGTTATTGAAAAGTCTGGTATTCGCCGTAGTCATGGTTCCGGTGGTCATGGCCATCATTCTGGGGCTGATTTACGGTCTGGGTGAAGTGTTCAACATTTTCTCCGGTATCGGTCAGAAAGACCAGTCCAGACAGAACCATTGATTTTTAAACGCCCGCTCAGTCGGGCGTTTTACTTTCTTCGACTTTCAGGCCGCATTTTTGTTGGCTGTGCCTGTGAGTCTCAGCGCAACTCAAAATCCATTGGGTAGCGCCCCTCAAGATCCTGCTTTTTCTGCCGATATTTTCTTTGCGTAACCTCAATTGGGTATCAATAACTTCTGGGAAAAACCTTATTTTCTCGCTATATTTGCGCCTACATAACGACACTCAAAGGAGTTACAGATGGCACGTACATGGTTACGCCTGTTTGCTGGGGCAACATTATCTCTGACTGTTGCCGGACATGCGCTGGCGGATGAAGGGAAAATCACCGTATTCGCGGCGGCTTCGCTGACCAACGCAATGCAGGATATTGCGGTTGAATACAAAAAAGAGAAGAACGTTGACGTTGTCTCTTCATTTGCCTCTTCTTCTACGCTGGCTCGCCAGATTGAAGCGGGAGCGCCAGCGGATCTGTTTATCTCTGCTGACCAGAAATGGATGGATTACGCGGTAGACAAAAAAGCGATTGATACCGCAACGCGTGAAACGCTGCTTGGCAACAGCCTGGTTGTGGTCGCGCCAAAAGCCAGTGAACAGAAAGACATCACCATCGACAGCAAAACCAACTGGACGACTCTGCTGAATGGCGGCCGTCTGGCGGTGGGCGACCCGGAACACGTTCCGGCTGGCATTTATGCAAAAGAAGCGCTGCAAAAACTGGGCGCATGGGATACCCTGGCGCCGAAACTGGCTCCTGCGGAAGACGTGCGTGGCGCACTGGCGCTGGTGGAGCGTAGCGAAGCGCCGCTGGGCATCGTTTACGGTTCTGATGCCGTTGCCAGCAAAGGCGTGAAAGTGGTTGGCACGTTCCCGGAAGATTCCCATAAGAAAGTGGAATACCCGATCGCGATTGTTGATGGACACAAAAACGCAACGGTCAGCGCGTTCTATGACTACCTGAAAGGACCGCAGGCTTCCGAAATCTTTAAACGTTATGGATTTACGACGAAGTAATGATACTGACTGATCCAGAATGGCAGGCCGTTCTACTGAGCCTGAAAGTTTCTTCCCTGGCCGTGTTGTTTAGTCTGCCGTTTGGGATCTTTTTTGCCTGGTTACTTGTGCGATGCAAGTTTCCAGGCAAAGCGTTGCTTGACAGCGTACTGCATCTGCCGCTGGTTTTACCGCCCGTGGTGGTCGGTTATCTGCTGCTTGTCGCGATGGGCCGACGCGGATTTATTGGTCAGTGGCTTTATGACTGGTTCGGCATTACCTTTGCCTTTAGCTGGCGAGGCGCCGTGCTGGCGGCGGCGGTGATGTCTTTCCCGTTAATGGTTCGCGCTATTCGTCTGGCGCTTGAAGGGGTCGACATTAAGCTGGAGCAGGCCGCCAGAACGCTGGGCGCAGGACGCTGGCGTGTTTTCCTCACCATTACGCTACCGCTGACATTGCCTGGCATCATCGTCGGGACCGTGCTGGCGTTTGCCCGTTCGCTCGGCGAGTTCGGCGCTACCATCACTTTCGTGTCTAACATTCCGGGTGAAACCCGCACCATTCCTTCCGCGATGTATACCCTGATCCAGACCCCTGGCGGCGAAAGCGCGGCGGCGAGATTGTGCATTATTTCTATTGTGCTGGCGCTGATCTCATTGTTGATTTCGGAATGGCTGGCGCGTATCAGCCGTGAGCGCGCGGGGAGATAAACATGCTGGAACTCAATTTCTCCCAGACGCTGGGCACCCACTGTCTGACGCTCAACGAAACGCTACCTGCCAATGGGATCACCGCTATTTTTGGCGTTTCCGGCGCCGGGAAAACATCGCTGATCAATGCCATCAGCGGACTGACGCGCCCGCAAAAAGGGCGCATTGTGCTCAATGGTCGCGTGCTTAATGATGTTGAAAATGGCATCTGCCTGACGCCGGAAAAACGGCGCGTCGGTTATGTGTTCCAGGATGCCCGACTGTTTCCGCATTACAAAGTGCGCGGCAATCTGCGCTATGGCATGGCGAAAAGCATGGCCGGACAGTTCGACAAGCTGGTGGATCTGCTCGGTATCGAACCTTTGCTGGAGCGTTTGCCTGGCAGCCTTTCCGGCGGGGAAAAACAGCGTGTGGCGATTGGCCGCGCGTTGCTGACCGCGCCGGAGCTACTGTTGCTTGATGAGCCGCTGGCTTCGCTGGATATTCCGCGCAAACGCGAACTGCTGCCGTATCTGCAACGCCTGGCGCGCGAAATTAATATCCCCCTGCTGTACGTCAGCCACTCGCTGGACGAGATTTTACATCTGGCAGACAGAGTCATGGTGCTGGAAAACGGGCAGGTGAAAGCGTTTGGCGCGCTGGAAGAGGTCTGGGGCAGCAGTGTGATGCACCCGTGGCTGCCGAAAGAGCAGCAGAGCAGCATCCTGAAAGTGAGCGTGCTGGAGCATCATCCGCATTATGCAATGACCGCGCTGGCGCTGGGCGATCAGCACCTGTGGGTCAACAAACTGGAAGAGCCGCTGCAAACCGTGCTGCGTATTCGTATTCAGGCCTCGGACGTGTCGCTGGTATTACAACCACCGATGCAAACCAGTATCCGTAATATCCTGCGGGCAAAAGTGGCAAACTGTTATGACGATAATGGGCAGGTGGAAGTCCAGCTTGAAGTCGGCGGGAAAACGCTGTGGGCGAGAATCAGCCCGTGGGCCAGGGATGAGCTGGGCATCAAACCTGGCCTGTGGCTGTACGCGCAAATCAAGAGTGTTTCAATTACCGCCTGATTACAGTAGGTGGGTATAAATAAACTTCGCAATGCTGTCCGTGGTGTTATCGCCGATCACGATATTCGCCCGCGCTTTCACCGCGTCGTCAGCATTGCCCATCGCGACGCCGGTGCCTGCCGCTTCCAGCATACTGATATCATTGTAGTTATCGCCAAACGCCACCACATTCTCCATCGACCAGCCCTGCGCTTCAATCCACTGGGTAAGGCGCTTCCCTTTGCTGTTCCCTTTACGCGCGATATCCACCTGATCGTGCCAGGACCATTCGCACTCCAGACCCAGCTGATGCTCAACCTGCTGCACGAACTGTTGCAGTTTTGGCAGATTTTCATCGGTCAGCGCGAATTTCCAGACGGCGTTGACGTCGCGTGCCGACTGCGCCAGCGACGGCACCTGAGTAAAGGTCGGGCGCTGTTCCGGCGGCAGCGTCTGCGCCCAGTTAGCGGTACGGATCACATGGCCGGTCGGGCGTTCATAAACCATCGCGTCATCAACGTACATCAGACCGTGAATCTGATGCGCATCCAGCAAATCAATCAGTTGCAATGCCTGATCGACAGGCAGCGGATCGGCTTCAAGAACATTTTTTGCTTGATAATCATACAAGTAAGTGCCATTACAGCAAATTGCAGGTGTATCCAGCGCCAGTGCCTGATAAAAAGGATGAATCGCAACGTGATGACGGCCAGTGACGATGATAAGTTGGTAGCCTGCCTCTCTGGCGCGAGAAAGCGCCTCAAGCGAGGAGGGGAGCAATGTTTTTTTCGGTGTCAGTAAGGTGCCGTCTAAATCCAGGGCAATCACACGAGCGGTCATAGGGAGTTCCAGATTAAGGTTGAGAATTTTGCCTGTGGGAATGGTACACCGAGACGGTTGGCCGGACAAAATTCTGAGCGTTAATTCAGCATTCACCGTTAAAAGCGTCTACGTTAAGCTGTATTCCGCAATTGCAGACAGTTGCCATAAGGAAGGAGTAGTCATGAAGCAAACCGTTTATACCGCCAGCCCTGAGAGCCAGCAAATTCACGTCTGGAGCCTGAATCATGACGGCTCGCTGAAGCTGGTGCAGGTGGTTGATGTGCCGGGGCAGGTTCAGCCGATGGTGGTCAGCCCTGATAAGCGCTATCTCTATGTTGGCGTCCGTCCTGAGTTCCGCGTGCTGGCTTACCGTATTGCGCCGGATGACGGCGCGCTGACCTTCGCGGCGGAGTCCGCTCTGCCGGGTAGCCCAACCCATATCTCTACCGATCATCAGGGCCGTTTTGTGTTTGTTGGCTCGTACAATGCCGGTAACGTCAGCGTGACCCGTCTGGATGATGGCCTGCCGGCTGGCGTGGTGGATGTCGTTGAAGGGCTGGAAGGGTGCCACTCAGCGAATATCTCGCCGGATAACCGGACGCTGTGGGTGCCTGCGCTGAAGCAGGATCGCATTTGCCTGTTTACGCTCAGCGACGACGGCAAACTGGTCGCCCAGGAACCGGCGGAAGTTACCACCGTTGAAGGGGCCGGGCCGCGCCATATGGCGTTCCACCCGAACCAGCAATATGCCTACTGTGTGAATGAACTGAACAGCTCTGTTGATGTCTGGGAGCTGAAAGATCCGCACGGCAATATTGAATGCGTGCAGACGCTGGATATGATGCCTGCCGATTTTTCTGACACGCGTTGGGCGGCGGATATCCATATTACGCCGGATGGCCGTCATCTGTATGCCTGCGACCGTACCGCCAGCCTGATTACCGTTTTTAGCGTTTCTGAAGACGGCAGCGTACTGACGAAAGAGGGCTTCCAGCCGACCGAAACGCAGCCGCGCGGCTTTAACGTCGATCATAGCGGTAAGTATCTGATTGCCGCCGGGCAGAAGTCACACCATATTGCGGTGTATGCCATTGCCGGTGAGCAGGGGCTGCTGACGGAGAAAGGCCGTTATGCGGTAGGCCAGGGGCCAATGTGGGTCGTGGTTAACGCGTATTAATATTCCGTGACGTTGTGCCCGGTGGCGCTCGCTTACCGGGCCGTCGGCCGGATACGGCGTTATTGTTGCCGCTGTGGTTCAGCAAAGGGCGTCCACAGCGTGTCTTTATCATCAGCCCAGACATTTAAAAGTAGAGAGAAAAAACGCTCTGCCGGAGGAGAGAGAACGGCGTCTTTGCGCCGGATAATCCCTAACGTGCGTCTGATCACGGGTTCGATCAACGGGATTCCGATAAGCGTGGGATGCACTGTCTGAGGCATTGCCAGCCCCGGCAGCGCAGAAATACCCAGCCCGGCCTCAACCAGGCCAAGCGAGGTTGATAAATGACGAACCTCGTAAAACCAGTCCAGCTTCCAGGGTTTATCCGCCAGATTGTGCTCAATAAGCAGCCTGTTACCGCTGGATGACCGCACGCCAATCAATTTGTAGCCCACCAACTCCTGCCATTCGACCAGTTGCTTACTGGCTAAGGGATGGTTTCGTCGACAGGCCAGAACAAACGGTTCATTCACCAGCGGGGTGAAGTCAATAGCAGAATTTGTGATGCTGTTCATATTTATGCCGAAATCAGCTTCGTTACCCAACACCGATTCCATGCAGTTGTTCGTACCTTTTTCAAGAATTCGTATTTTGATATTGGGGTACAACTCATTAAATTTTCCGATAGCAAGGGGTAGAAAATAGAAAACAGCGGTCGGAATACAGGACAATGTGATCGTGCCGTGGTGATAAGCATTCATTTCGCGAACATTAAAAAGAGCTTCATCCAGTTTTCTTATTAATTCTCTGGCTTCCGGTAACAGCATCCTCCCCGCTTTTGTTAATTCTACTTTACGTGTTGTTCTCTCAAAAAGCAGGGTATGTAAATCATCTTCCATCTTTTTTATTCTGCGAGTTAATGCAGGTTGCGTAATGTTAAGTAATTTAGCGGCTTTGTTAAATGATCCTGCTTCTGCCAGTGTGACAAATGCCTTCATACTTGATAATTCGTGTTTCATCATAACTCCAGAAAATAGAATCCAGGGATTCCCTGATTTGCTGCCCCAGGAGAGAAAAACGTAGTTTATATGTAAATTATCCGTCTTGATTAATGCAAATAAATTATCAATCATAAATTTAAAGTCATTAGCCTCTCTATTCTGCGCGTGCAACCATGTCCTCATTAACGCTAATGTTTTTTAATTGAGGGCAATGTTATGAAAAAAATTCCCTGCACGTTGATGCGAGGGGGAACATCCAGAGGGGCATTTTTATTAGCAGAACACCTTCCTGAGGAGAGACAGCGGCGCGATGCCATATTGATGGCAATTATGGGATCGGGGAATGAGCTGGAAATAGATGGCATTGGCGGCGGTAATCCGTTGACCAGTAAAGTGGCCATTATCCGTCGTTCGGATGACTCAAAAGCAGATATCGACTATTTATTTGCTCAGGTTCTGGTACATGAACACCGCGTTGATACCACGCCGAACTGTGGAAATATGCTTTCCGCGGTAGGCGCATTTGCGATTGAACATGGCTTAATTGAGACTACGCCGCCCGTCACGCGCGTGCGTATACGTAATGTAAATACAAATACGTATATCGAAGCGGACGTGCAGACGCCGGACGGCGCCGTTGAGTACGAAGGCCAGGCAAAAATCGATGGCGTACCGGGAACGGCCGCGCCCGTGGCACTCACGTTTTTGAACGCTGCTGGCGCCAAAACCGGGCAAATTTTTCCGACCGGTCATCGTGTCG
The DNA here is from genome assembly GCF_030333655.1 of Citrobacter sp. CK180. NCBI lineage: Bacteria > Pseudomonadati > Pseudomonadota > Gammaproteobacteria > Enterobacterales > Enterobacteriaceae > Citrobacter > Citrobacter sp. CK180. The sequence goes on from NZ_JAOWFM010000056.1 coordinate 81,475, forward strand.
ATCATTTTGATTCCGTTGCCGTCACCTGTATTGATATGGCGATGCCGGTGGTTATTATCGCTGCCGAAGATGTCGGTAAAACGGGTTATGAATCCCCTGCGGAACTTGATGCCGATACTGAATTATTGCGCCGCATTGAATCCATCCGTTTGCAGGCGGGTAAAGCGATGGGGTTAGGCGACGTCAGCAATATGGTTATTCCTAAACCGGTGCTTATTTCCCCGGCCAGACGGGGCGGGACGATCAATGTGCGCTATTTTATGCCGCACTCCTGCCATAAGGCGCTGGCGATTACTGGTGCTATCGCGCTTGCCAGTAGTTGTGCGACAGAAGGGACGGTCGCCCACCGGATGACGCAATTGACGGACTATGGCGATATAAATATCGAACACCCGGGCGGGTGCCTTGATATTCATTTAACAAATGAAGGTAATGAGCCTTCTTCAATACGTGCTTCTGTTATTCGCACAGCAAGAAAGATTTTTGCAGGTGAAGTTTATATTCCTGAATGATGTTGATCTCATTTCGCTGTGATTAAGGAAAATTAAACAATGCCTTTTCTGTATAACGAATACAGATAAATCAGGGTGCAAAAAATGAATAAAAAATCCATATGGAAGCTAATTATTATATTAGCGATCCCGTGTATTATTGGCTTAATTCCCGCGCCAGCCGGTCTGAGTGAACTCGCCTGGGTTCTCTTTGGCATCTATCTTGCGGCAATCGTGGGGCTGGTGATAAAACCGTTTCCCGAACCCGTTGTATTATTGATTGCCGTCGCGGCATCGATGGTCGTGGTCGGAAATTTAAGTGAAGGGGCGTTTAAAACGACCAGCGTGCTCAGCGGTTATGCCTCTGGAACGACGTGGCTGGTATTTTCTGCGTTTACGTTAAGCGCCGCGTTTGTCACTACTGGCCTTGGCAAACGCATTGCGTATATTCTGATTGGTAAGATTGGGAATACCACGCTGGGGCTGGGCTACGTCACGGTTTTTCTCGATCTGGTTCTCTCTCCGGCAACGCCGTCAAACACGGCGCGCGCAGGCGGCATTGTTTTACCTATTATCAACAGTGTGGCCGTCGCGCTGGGTTCTGAGCCTGAAAAAAGCCCCCGTCGTGTCGGTCATTACTTAATGATGTCCGTGTATATGGTCACGAAAACGACCAGTTATATGTTTTTTACCGCAATGGCAGGGAACATACTGGCGCTGAAAATGATCAACGATATTTGCCATCTGCAATTAAGCTGGGGAGGATGGGCGCTGGCAGCAATGGTGCCGGGTATCATTATGTTGCTGGTGACGCCGCTGGTGATTTATACCATGTACCCGCCGGAAATTAAAAAGGTTGATAATAAGACGATCGCGAAAGCCGGGCTTCAGGATCTCGGGCCAATGAAAGGCCGTGAGAAATTACTGCTGGGTATTTTTGTCCTCGCGCTGTCAGGCTGGATTTTCAGTAAACAGCTTGGCGTGGATGAATCAACCGTTGCGATTGTGGTGATGGGCGCGATGTTGTTACTGGGCGTGGTGAGCTGGGATGATGTCGTTAAAAATAAAGGCGGCTGGAATACATTAATCTGGTACGGCGGTATCATTGGCTTAAGCTCTTTATTATCGAAAGTGAAGTTTTTTGACTGGCTGGCTGAACTGTTTAAAAACAATCTCTCTTTTGATAATCATGGTAACGTGGCGTTCTTCGTCATTTTGTTCCTGAGTATTATTGTCCGTTATTTCTTTGCCTCCGGTAGCGCTTATATTGTGGCGATGATGCCGGTATTCGCCATGCTGGCGAATGTCTCTGGCGCGCCATTAATGCTAACCGCGCTGGCCTTATTATTCTCCAACTCTTATGGCGGAATGGTCACGCACTATGGCGGTGCCGCTGGCCCGGTTATTTTCGGGGTCGGTTATAACGATATTAAGTCCTGGTGGCTCGTCGGCGCGGTTCTGACCATTTTAACGTTCCTGGTACATATCACGGTTGGTATCTGGTGGTGGAACATGTTGATTGACTGGAACATGCTGTAATCAACCGTCAGCGTTCATTTTTATTATTAATGACATGGTCTGTTGTCCGTGCATGGAAACATGCACGGCAATGTGGAGTAATGAATGATTAAGTTATATGACAAAGGGATTTATCTCTCCGGTAACAATGAGATAATTGCAGAAGAACAGTATTGCGGTAATGTACAAAAAGAGGAAGCCAAAAAAGGCACCATAGCATGGTCCATTCTTGCGTCTCATAATACGTCAGGAAATATGGATAAACTTAAAATCAAGTTTGATTCGTTAACCTCCCACGATATTACCTATGTAGGCATAATTCAGACCGCGAAAGCGTCCGGGATGGCGCGTTTTCCATTACCTTATGTTCTCACAAACTGTCATAACTCATTATGCGCCGTTGGTGGAACCATTAATGGCGATGATCATCTTTTTGGACTCTCCGCCGCGCAGCGCTATGGCGGTATTTATGTGCCGCCCCATATTGCGGTCATCCACCAATATATGCGCGAGATGATGGCGGGCGGTGGAAAAATGATTTTAGGCTCAGACAGCCACACGCGCTATGGCGCGCTGGGGACGATGGCCGTAGGGGAGGGCGGAGGTGAACTCGTCAAACAACTGTTGAATGATAGCTGGGATATCGATTATCCGGGCGTCGTGGCGGTATATCTGACGGGAAAACTGGCGCCAGGCGTTGGCCCGCAGGATGTGGCGTTAGCCATCATTGGCGCCGTATTTAAAAATGGCTATGTCAAAAATAAGGTCATGGAATTTGTGGGGCCGGGCATTAGCGCAATGTCCACGGACTTCCGTAACAGTGTTGATGTCATGACCACGGAGACGACCTGCCTGAGTTCGGTGTGGCAAACGGATGATGAGACCCGTAGCTGGCTGGCGTTACATGGCCGTGAACCGGACTATCGACAGCTGAATCCGCAGCCAATGGCCTGGTACGATGGCTGTATTTATGTTGATTTGAGCACAATTAAACCGATGATCGCGCTACCTTTCCATCCGAGTAATGTGTATGAAATCGACACATTAAATGAGAATTTGACGGATATTCTGCACCAGGTAGAAATTGAGTCTGCGCGCATTGCCCGTGGGAAAGCCAAAATCTCACTGCTGGATAAAGTTGAAAAGGGGAGATTAAAGGTTCAGCAGGGAATCATTGCCGGATGCTCAGGCGGTAACTATGAGAACGTCATTGCGGCGGCGAATGCGTTGCGCGGTAAATCGTGTGGTAATGAGACGTTCTCACTCGCGGTTTACCCCTCTTCACAGCCTGTATTTATGGATCTGGCGAAAAAAGGCGTGGTGGCCGATTTAACTGGCGCGGGCGCAATCATCAGAACCGCTTTCTGCGGCCCATGCTTTGGCGCTGGCGATACGCCCGTTAACAACGGGCTGAGCATTCGCCACACCACCCGTAACTTCCCGAACCGTGAGGGTTCGAAACCGGGTAATGGTCAAATGTCCGCGGTTGCGCTGATGGATGCGCGTTCTATTGCGGCGACGGCAATAAATGGGGGCTATCTGACCTCCGCCGCTGAACTGGACTGCTGGGAAAACGTTCCTGACTATGCGTTTGATCCCACTCCGTACAAAAACCGTGTCTATCAGGGTTTTGTTAAAGGGGCGACGCAGCAATCGCTCATCTATGGCCCGAATATTAAAGACTGGCCGGTGCTGGGGGCGCTGACGGAAAATATTCTGCTCAAGGTGGCGTCAAAAATTCTTGATGAAGTCACAACGACGGATGAGCTGATCCCGTCCGGGGAGACCTCGTCTTTTCGCTCAAACCCGGTTGGTCTGGCGGAGTTCACCCTGTCACGCCGCGATCCAGACTATGTTGGCCGAAGCAAAGCAATCGCGACGCTGGAAAAACAGCGTCTGGCAGGCGAGGTGAGTGAGCTGGAGCCGGTCTTTGCCCGTATTCGCACTATTGCGGGCCAGGAAAACACCGATCCGTTAGCCACCGGGATTGGCAGCATGATTTATGCCGTTAAGCCGGGAGACGGTTCCGCGCGTGAACAGGCGGCAAGCTGTCAGCGCGTGATTGGCGGTCTGGCGAATATAGCCCAGGAGTATGCGACGAAACGCTACCGTTCGAATGTGATCAACTGGGGAATGTTGCCGCTGCAAATGGCGGGTGAGCCTGGGTTTGACGTCGGGGATTATATTTACATTCCTGGCGTCCGTACGGCGCTGGATCAATGCGCAACCACCTTAAAAGGCTATGTGATTCATGACGATGAAATCACGGAAATCAGTCTGTATCTGGAAAGCCTGACCGCCGAGGAACGTGAAATTATCAAAGCGGGAAGTCTGATTAATTTCAATAAAAACCGTCAGATGTAAAAAAAGGTCGTCACGCTTGGCGTGACGACCTTTTCTCTTTTATCTGGCCTGAAGAATAATCGTCAGCAGATATTATTGCTTCGGTTCGGCAACCACTTTACTGCCTAAACCCCGGTTGTTGTATTCCCACATCCGGTTAAAGTTCGTGTCGTTCAGGTTACGCTGGACCTCGTCTTTATCGTCCTTCGCGCCAGTATTCCCGGCAAAAGGACGTTTGGAGATAACGGCGTCAGCCCACGGTTTCGCCATATTGAACCCTTCGTTAATCACGCTATCGCGGATAACGACCTGACCGTTGGTGTTGGCATCCACATCCAGCGAACGACCCAGTTGCGCGACGCCATCACCTGCGGCGGTAAAGCGGCTGTTGGTGGCGAGGAAACCGTAATAAATATTCGACAGCGTTGCCGGAGCGAAAACATACGCTTCCTGCTGGGTACGGGAGTTCACTACGCGGAAATCGGTGTTATCGAACACCACTGCGCCGCGACCGGAAACCATATCCACATCCCCTTCAATGTAACTGTTCGTCACCAGCGTGCGTGGTTGGCGATCGTTTTGCAGACGGTTCTGCACGCCGCTGTTGGTCACGAAGAACGTATTCTGGCGACCCAGAATGTTCACTTTATTAATCTGCACTTTGTCGCCGTCAGTACGTAAGGCCACTGCCGGATGGTTGCCCGCGTCAACGCTGTCACCGAGATTGTTTTCGATGGTCAGATTTTGTAACTGCAAGCCGTCATTTTGTGACCAGACTACCGCAGAACACATCACGCCAATGCTGGCGCCGCGTTTGCTCTGGCAGTTATCAAACATATACCACGCAGGTTTGCCCGGCATGTATTTACCGCCCGGGTTCACTGAACGACGCCAGTCGGTCGTGCTCATTTCGCCGTCAATCGCCTGGCCGATTTTCACATCAATCGCGTTCTCGCCCGTGCCGTACAGCGTCAGGCTGCCAGGCGCCGCCGGGATATACACGGTTCCCTGATACTCGCCCGGCATAATGGCGATGTACAGACGCTTGCTGCTGCGCTGCGTAATTGCTGCATCTACCGCCGCCTGAATGGTGGTGTGCGTCACGCCAGGCGTGCCAGCCGGGCCGACAACGAAGTCAGGTTGCGCAGGCAGCGTAATAGCGGAAGGCGTCCACGGCGCCGTATTCGGCGTCAGTGACGAGAAATAGTGTGCAGCAACGAAATTCTGCGCTTCGTTCGCCGACAGGATCGGACGCGAGGAGGTGCCTGGCGCGGTCTGATCGGATGGGATTTGATCGGGCGGCGTAGAGCTACAGGCGGTCAGCGTCACGCCAAAAGCCAGTGCCAGCGCCAGACGGGAAACCGAAAATGTGTTCACAGGTTGCTCCGGGCTTTGAAAGTTAAATTAATTCCATTGAAGCCTGCTTTTTTATACTAAGTTGAGCGAAACGGGAAGGTGAAAAGGTAAAAAGTTCTTTTTTAGACGCCGCGCACCTGATGTTCCAGGCAAGTACATCACAAATAAATAACATTCATGGCCTGTAAGATTGACAACCCCGGCAGAATAAAAAATAAATGTATAGACAACCCATGACAAGTGATGAACCCAATGGCGCAACTTTTACCTGATGACACGATCTGGCGGAATGGCCGACTGGCGACGATGGACCCTGAACGCGGTAGCCCTTATGGGATGGTGGACGATCATGCGCTTGTCGTCCGCCAGGGCCGGATACTGGATATTGTGCCTGCGTCGTCGCTCAACGCCGCGCACCGCAATACCGTGGATCTGCAAGGCCGACTGGTCACGCCCGGACTGATTGACTGTCACACCCACCTGATTTTTGGCGGCACGCGCGCCGGGGAGTGGGAGCAGCGGCTTAACGGCGTGTCGTACCAGCAGATCAGCGCGCAGGGCGGCGGTATCAACGCGACCGTCGCTGCGACCCGGACGGCCTCTGAAGATGAACTTTTAGCCGTTGCGCGTGCGCGTATGGCGCGATTGCTGCAAGAAGGCGTTACGTTGCTGGAGGTGAAATCCGGCTATGGCCTGAATTTCGCCACGGAAGAGAAAATGTTGCGCGTTGCCGCTGCGCTGGCGCATGAAAACAGGGTGGAAATCAGTCCTACCCTGCTGGCGGCACATGCGACGCCAGCAGAATACCGCGACGATCCCGACGGCTATATCACGCTAGTTTGCGAAAGTATTCTGCCCGGATTATGGGCAAAAGGGCTGTTTGAGTCGGTGGATCTTTTCTGTGAAAGCGTGGGGTTTAACCTGGCGCAGAGTGAGCGGGTATTTCAGGCCGCTCAGGCGTTGGGCATTCCGGTAAAAGGGCACGTTGAGCAACTCTCCTTGCTGGGGGGCGCGCAACTGGTGAGTCGTTATCAGGGGCTATCCGCCGACCATATTGAGTATCTGGATGAGGCTGGCGTGGCGGCGATGAGTCGCAGCGGCACCGTGGGCGTTCTGCTGCCGGGGGCGTTTTATTTCCTCAAAGAGACGCAGCGCCCGCCGGTGGCGTTGCTCCGCCACTATGGCGTGCCAATGGCGGTTGCAACGGACTTTAACCCCGGCACCAGTCCGTTTATCAGTTTGCATCTGGCGATGAACATGGCCTGCGTACAGTTTGGCTTAACGCCGGAAGAGGCGTGGGCGGGCGTGACGCGGCATGCTGCGCGCGCGTTGGGGCGGCAGACGACGCATGGGCAATTGAAAGCGGGATATGTCGCTGACTTTGCCGTATGGGACGCTGAGCTTCCGGTTGAAATCCTTTATGAACCGGGGCGTAACCCGCTCTGTCACCGTGTATTCAGAGGAGAAGTAACATGACGCAATGGCAACCCGCATCTCCCACGCTCTGGCAGGGGCGTGATGACAGCGCCGAGGCGGCTAACGCGCTGCGTCTCTTTCAGACGGTGACGCGCAGCCCGACGTTTTCTCCCGAAATGTATCGTGAAAAAATCGCCTTGCTCGGCTTTGCCTGTGACGAAGGCGTGAAGCGAAACCAGGGGCGGCCTGGCGCCGCTGGCGCGCCGGATGCCCTGCGCCGGGCGCTGGCGAACCTGGCCTCTCACCACGGCCACGATCGGCTGGTGGATTTAGGCAACATTATTGCGCAAGCCCCCGATCTGGAAGGCGCGCAGCAGGCGCTTCGCGATGCGGTACGGCGCTGCCAGCAGGCGGATATGCGCACGTTTGTGCTAGGCGGCGGACATGAAACGGCGTTTGGGCATGGCGCGGGACTGCTCGATGCGTTCCCGCATGCCAGAGTCGGCATTATTAATCTTGATGCGCATCTGGATCTGCGTCGGGCTGACCACGCCACCTCCGGTACGCCGTTTCGCCAGTTGGCGCAATTATGCGATGAACAACAGCGTGAGTTTCATTACGCCTGCTTTGGCGTCAGTCGGGCGGCAAATACGCAGGCGTTATGGGATGAGGCGCAACAACGCGGAGTGACCATCGTAGAAGACGTGGATTGTGATACCGCTCAGGCGCCGTTGGCGCAGGTTATCGACAGCGTGGATAAGATCTACCTGACCATCGATCTTGATGTGCTGCCCGCCTGGGAGATGCCCGCAGTGTCTGCGCCCGCAGCGCTCGGTGTGCCGTTGGCGACGGTGATGCGGCTTGTCGATGCCGTTTGTCGCAGCGGTAAGCTACAGGCGGTGGATATGGTTGAATTTAATCCGCGCTTTGACGATGATGGCAACGCCGCGCGTGTTGCGGCACGCCTCGGCTGGCAAATCGCACACGGGTGGCGTTAATCGCGATGTTTGTCCGGCCCAGAATCGCGTTACAGGCCGGATAATGCCATCCGGCAAATAAAATCATACGCTTAAGGAAGGCTTACGCATGCTCCCATCCCGTTCTGCCCCTGTGCCTTTCTATGAAAAGGTCAAACAGACGATCAGCGACAACATTGCCAGCGGCGTCTGGCGCCCGCATGACCGTATTCCCTCGGAAGCGGAACTGGTGGCGCAATTTGGCTTCAGCCGGATGACAATCAACCGGGCGTTGCGGGAATTAACGGATGAAGGGCTGCTGGTGCGTTTACAGGGCGTCGGCACATTTGTGGCGGAACCGAAAGGGCAGTCCGCACTGTTTGAAATTCGCAGCATTGCCGATGAAATCGCCGCCCGTCACCATCAGCACCGCTGTGAGGTGCTGACGCTGGAACAGACGCAGGCGAATGCGCTTCAGGCCACGGCCCTGAATGTGCGTGAAGGCACGCTGATTTTTCATTCGGTGATGGTGCACTATGAAAACGATCTGCCGGTGCAGATTGAGGATCGCTGTGTGAATGCCGGCGTTGTACCGGATTATCTGGCGCAGGATTACAGCCAGACCACGCCTCATGCATACCTGTCGCTGATCGCCCCGCTAACGGAAGGGGAGCACATTGTGGAAGCCGTGCGCGCCACGGCGGAAGAGTGCGCGCTGCTGAACATTAAGGAGCACGATCCCTGCCTGTTAATTCATCGGCGCACCTGGTCTGCGTCGCACATTGTTTCTCACGCTCGCCTGCTTTTCCCCGGTTCTCGCTACCGGTTGCAGGGCCATTTTATGTCCTGAATGACGGCGCGATAAAAAGCGTGATTGCTGACGCAATATAACAAAAATGTATCTCAGTTGTTAAAATCAGCCTTGCGACAAGTTGTATAGACAAGTATATGTTACTTATCTGTCCGATCATCGTAAGGAGTCTGGTGTCATGCCTCAAAGCAAGTATCGTCAGCAGGATATCCGCGCCCCGAGGGGAACAACCCTGACGGCAAAAAGCTGGTTAACCGAAGCGCCGCTGCGCATGTTAATGAACAACCTCGATCCCGATGTTGCCGAGAATCCGCATGAACTGGTGGTTTATGGCGGCATTGGCCGCGCGGCGCGCGACTGGGAGTGCTATGACGCCATCATCAATGCGTTGACCAAACTGGAGGCCGATGAAACCCTGCTGGTGCAGTCCGGTAAACCGGTCGGCGTGTTTAAGACCCACGAAAACGCGCCACGTGTCCTGATCGCTAACTCCAACCTGGTGCCGCACTGGGCGACCTGGGAACATTTCAATGAACTGGACGCCAAAGGGCTGGCGATGTACGGCCAGATGACCGCCGGAAGCTGGATCTACATCGGCAGTCAGGGCATCGTGCAGGGTACCTATGAAACCTTCGTTGAAGCAGGACGGCAGCACTATCAGGGGAATTTGTCCGGGCGCTGGGTGCTGACCGCCGGGCTTGGCGGTATGGGCGGCGCACAGCCGCTGGCCGCGACGCTGGCGGGGGCGTGCTCGCTGAATATCGAATGCCAGCAAAGCCGTATCGATTTCCGTCTGCGTACCCGCTACGTCGATGAACAGGCCACCTCGCTGGACGACGCGCTGGCGCGAATTGAAAAATATACCCGCGAAGGTAAAGCCGTCTCCGTTGCGCTGTGCGCCAACGCGGCGGACGTCGTGCCGGAACTGGTAAAACGCGGCGTTCGCCCGGATCTGGTGACCGACCAGACCAGCGCGCACGATCCGCTGCACGGTTATCTGCCCTCTGGCTGGCGTTGGGAGGAGTATCAGGCGAAAGCGGCGTCAGATCCACAGGGCACGGTACAGGCGGCGAAACGCTCAATGGCGAAGCACGTACAGGCGATGCTGGCGTTCAGTGAAATGGGCGTCCCGACCTTCGATTACGGCAACAATATCCGCCAGATGGCGAAAGAGATGGGCGTAGAGAACGCCTTTGATTTTCCTGGGTTCGTTCCGGCCTATATCCGCCCGCTTTTTTGTCGGGGGATCGGCCCATTCCGTTGGGTGGCGCTTTCCGGCGATCCAGAAGATATTTATAAAACCGATGCCAAAGTCAAAGAGATTGTGGCGGATGACAAACATCTGCATCACTGGCTGGATATGGCGCGCGAACGTATTAACTTCCAGGGCTTACCGGCGCGTATTTGCTGGGTGGGGCTGGCGTGGCGGCAAAAACTGGGTCTGGCGTTTAACGAAATGGTACGCCGTGGAGAGGTCTCCGCGCCGATCGTCATTGGCCGCGATCATCTGGATTCCGGCTCCGTCGCCAGTCCAAACCGGGAGACGGAAGCGATGCGCGACGGCTCTGATGCGGTATCCGACTGGCCGTTACTGAACGCGCTGCTCAATACCGCCAGCGGTGCGACCTGGGTTTCGCTGCATCATGGCGGCGGCGTCGGCATGGGGTTCTCGCAACATGCCGGAATGGTGATTGTCTGCGACGGCACCGACGAGGCGGCAGCGCGTATCGCCAGAGTGTTGCATAACGATCCGGCGACAGGCGTGATGCGTCATGCTGACGCCGGGTATGAGATTGCGGTTGAATGCGCCGCAGAACAAGGGCTGAACTTGCCGATGATCGCGGCTACTCAAGGAAAACGCTGATATGAATACGCTTACGTTAACGCCGGGTCATCTGAGTTTTGCGCAGCTTCGCGCCGTCTGGCAGCAGCCAGTGCAACTGCGTCTTGATAGCAGCGCGGTTGACGGTATTAATGCCAGCGTCGACTGCGTGAACAATATCGTCGCCGAGGGGCGCACGGCCTACGGTATCAATACCGGTTTTGGTCTGCTGGCGCAGACGCGCATCGCCACGGAGGATCTGCAAAACCTGCAACGTTCGCTGGTGCTCTCCCACGCGGCGGGTATTGGCGAGCCGCTGGACGACGCGATGGTGCGTCTGATCATGGTGCTGAAAATCAATAGCCTGGCGCGTGGTTTCTCGGGCATTCGCCTGAGTGTGATTGAAGCGCTGATTGCGCTGGTCAACGCAGAGGTCTGGCCGCTGATCCCGGCGAAAGGTTCTGTAGGGGCATCGGGCGATCTGGCACCGCTGGCGCATATGTCGTTGACGCTGCTTGGCGAAGGGAAAGCCCGCTGGCAGGGGGAGTGGCTTCCGGCGAAAGAGGCGTTGAAAAAGGCCGGACTGGAACCGATCACGCTGGCGGCGAAAGAGGGGCTGGCGCTGCTGAATGGCACCCAGGCCTCCACCGCCTTTGCGCTGCGTGGGCTGTTCGAAGCACAGGCGCTGTTCGCCTCTGCGGTGGTCTGCGGGGCGTTAACCACTGAAGCCGTTCTGGGGTCGCGCCGACCGTTTGATGCGCGCATTCATGCCGCGCGCGGTCAGCGTGGGCAGATTGACGCCGCCGGGCTGTTCCGCCACGTTCTGACGGAGACCAGCGCGATAGCACAGTCGCACCATAACTGTGAAAAGGTGCAGGACCCGTACTCGCTGCGCTGTCAGCCGCAGGTGATGGGCGCGTGCCTCACACAACTGCGTCAGGCGATGGAGGTGCTGCTCGTTGAAGCCAACGCCGTTTCGGATAACCCGCTGGTGTTTGCCGAAGAGGGGGATGTGATTTCCGGCGGTAACTTCCATGCCGAACCGGTGGCGATGGCGGCGGATAATCTGGCGCTGGCGATTGCGGAAATCGGCGCGCTGTCGGAAAGGCGTATCGCGCTGATGATGGATAAACATATGTCGCAGTTGCCGCCTTTCCTGGTGAAAAACGGCGGCGTCAACTCCGGTTTTATGATTGCGCAGGTGACTGCTGCGGCGCTGGCCAGCGAGAACAAAGCGCTGGCGCATCCGCACAGCGTGGACAGCCTGCCGACGTCGGCCAATCAGGAAGATCATGTGTCGATGGCGCCCGCTGCGGGTCGGCGACTATGGGAAATGGCGGCAAACACGCGTGGGGTCATTGCGGTAGAGTGGCTGGCGGCCTGTCAGGGTATCGACCTCCGGGAAGGGTTAACCTCAAGCCCGCTGCTGGAGCAGGCGCGAAAAGCGCTGCGCGAGCAGGTGCCGCATTATACTCAGGACCGTTTCTTCGCGCCGGATATTGAGTGCGCGACCGAACTGCTGGCGCGTGGGGACTTGTTCCGGTTATTACCTGATTTCTTGTAAAAAAATGCCGGATGGCGCTGACGCTTATCCGGCCTACGGCACTTAGCTGAACATTGCGGTAATCGACGCGCTGGCGAGCGCATGGAAATGGACGTTAAAGCCCACCATCGCGCCGCTGGCGCCTGCATCGACATCAATGCGTTCCACATCCAGCGCGTGAACGGTAAAGATGTAGCGGTGCGTTTCCCCTTTCGGCGGAGCTGCGCCGCCGTAGCCTGCTTTACCAAAATCGGTGCGCGTCTGGAGAGTCCCTTCCGGCATCGCCACCAGGCCGGAACCAAACCCTTGCGGCAGTACGCGGGTATCGGCTGGCAGGTTGGCGACAATCCAGTGCCACCAGCCTGAGCCGGTTGGCGCATCGGGATCGTAGCAGGTCACGACAAAGCTTTTCGTACCGGCGGGCACCTCGTCCCAGGCCAGGTGCGGGGAGATGTTGTCCCCGTCATAGCCCATGCCGTTAAACACATGGCGATGGGGCAGTTTTTCCCCGTCGCGCAGGTCGTTGCTGATAAGTTTCATACCGCCTCCATTAATCTACTGATTAGCAAGGAAGTGTAGCCAGAACCGCTACAGCTTACCGCTGATTAATGGATAAAAAATGTTTCATTGCGCACAGCGTCGTTCACCGCCTGCGTCAGACGATGCAATTGTTCCGGCTGGATGATATAGGGCGGCATCAGGTAGATCAGTTTACCGAACGGGCGCACCCAGACGCCTTGCCCGACAAAGAAACGCTGCAACGCCGCCATATTGACCGGGTGCGTGGTTTCCACGACGCCGATGGCGCCGAGTACGCGCACGTCAGCGACCCAGGACGATGCGCGTGCGGGCGCTAATTCGCGGCGTAACTGCGCGTCAATCGCCGCCACCTGCTGCTGCCACTCGCCCGTTTCCAGCAGGGAAAGACTGGCGCAAGCCACGGCGCACGCCAGCGGATTGCCCATAAAAGTCGGGCCATGCATAAAGCAACCGGCTTCGCCGTTGCTGATGGTTTCAGCGACCAGACGGGTGGTTAACGTGGCGGAAAGCGTCATCGTACCGCCGGTGATGGCCTTACCGAGACACAAGATATCCGGCGTAATGTCTGCATGTTCGCAGGCAAACAGTTTACCTGTGCGGCCAAATCCGGTGGCGATCTCATCGGCAATCAGCAGAATCCCTTCGCGATCGCACATCTTGCGGATGCGGCGAAGCCACTCCGGGTGATACATCCGCATCCCGCCTGCGCCCTGGACAATGGGTTCCAGAATCACCGCCGCAATCTCATGCCGGTGCGCCGCCATCAGGCGGGCAAAGGCCACCATATCCCGCTCGTCCCATTCGCCATCCATCCGGCTTTGCGGGGCGGGGGCAAAGAGGTTTTCCGGCAGATAGCCCTTCCACAGGCTGTGCATTGAGTTATCTGGATCGCATACCGACATCGCGCCGAAGGTGTCCCCGTGATAGCCGTTGCGAAAGGTCAGAAAACGCTGACGAGACTCGCCTTTCGCCTGCCAGTATTGCAGCGCCATTTTCATCGCCACTTCCACCGCTACCGAACCGGAGTCCGCCAGGAACACGCACTCCAGCGCTTGCGGCGTCATCGCCACCAGCTTGCGACACAGGTTGACCGCAGGGGCATGGGTAATGCCGCCAAACATCACATGCGACATGGCGTCAATTTGCGTTTTCATCGCGGCGTTGAGCTGTGGATGGCTGTAACCGTGGATCGCCGCCCACCATGACGACATGCCGTCGATCAGACGGTCGCCGTTGGCCAAAATCAGTTCGCAACCCTCGGCGCGCGCAACCGGATAAACCGGGAGTGGGGAGGTCATGGAGGTATAGGGATGCCAGATATGGCGTTGGTCAAAGGCAAGATCGTCCGTTGTCATAATCGACTTGTAAACCAAATTAAAAACATTTAGGTTTACGAGTCTACACCGAATCAAGAATTAACAACACCCTTTGGAGAGGCCCTATGGCTCACCACCCACGCTGGACATTGTCGCAAGTTACCGAATTATTTAATAAACCGCTGCTGGATCTGCTGTTTGACGCGCAGCAAATCCATCGTCAGCATTTCGATCCGCAACAGGTGCAGGTCAGCACGCTGCTGTCGATTAAAACCGGCGCCTGCCCGGAAGACTGCAAATATTGCCCGCAGAGTTCCCGCTATAAGACGGGGCTGGAAGCGGAGCGTCTGATGGAAGTGGAACAGGTGCTGGACTCCGCGCGCAAAGCGAAGAACGCCGGTTCAACCCGTTTCTGCATGGGCGCGGCATGGAAAAACCCGCACGAGCGCGATATGCCGTATCTGGAACAGATGGTGCAGGGCGTGAAGGCGATGGGGCTGGAAGCCTGTATGACCCTCGGCACGCTCAATGAATCTCAGGCGCAGCGCCTCGCCAACGCCGGGCTGGACTACTACAACCACAACCTGGATACCTCCCCGGAATTTTACGGCAACATCATCACGACCCGCTCGTATCAGGAACGTCTTGATACGCTGGACAGAGTGCGTGAAGCAGGGATTAAAGTCTGCTCTGGCGGTATCGTTGGCTTAGGCGAAACGGTCAAAGATCGCGCCGGGCTGCTGTTGCAACTGGCGAATTTGCCGACTCCGCCGGAGAGCGTGCCCATCAACATGCTGGTGAAGGTCAAAGGTACGCCGCTGGCGGATAATGAGGATGTGGATGCGTTTGATTTCATCCGCACGATCGCTGTCGCGCGGATTATGATGCCAACCTCCTACGTGCGTCTTTCTGCGGGTCGCGAACAGATGAACGAACAGACGCAGGCGATGTGCTTTATGGCGGGGGCGAACTCCATCTTCTACGGCTGCAAGCTGCTGACCACGCCGAACCCGGAAGAAGACAAAGATCTCCAGCTGTTCCGCAAACTGGGGCTGAATCCGCAGCAAACGTCGGTGCTGGCTGGCGACAACGAACAGCAACAGCGTCTGGAACAGGCGCTGATGACCCCGGATACAGACGACTATTACAACGCGGCAGCAGTATGACCTGGCAGCAAAAAATCGACGATGCGCTTATGGCGCGTCGTTCTGCCGATGCGTTGCGTCGCCGCTGTGCGGTGGCGCAGGGGGCAGGGCGTTGGCTGGTGGCTAACGAACGCCAGTATCTGAATTTCTCCAGCAATGACTATCTCGGTTTAAGTCACCATCCGCAGATTATTCGCGCCTGGCAACAGGGTGCGGAGCGCTTTGGCGTCGGCAGCGGCGGCTCCGGCCACGTCAGCGGCTACTCCGTGGCGCATCAGGCGCTTGAAGAGGCGCTGGCAGGCTGGCTTGGCTATTCGCGGGCGCTGCTGTTTATCTCTGGCTTTGCGGCGAATCAGGCGGTTATCGCCGCGCTGATGGCGAAAGACGATCGGATTGTCGCGGACCGTCTCAGCCACGCCTCATTGCTGGAAGCGGCAAACCTCAGCCCGGCGACGCTTCGCCGCTTTACCCACAACGATCCTCAACACCTGGCGCACCTGCTGGACGCCCCGTGCGGCGGGCAGCAGCTGGTGGTGACAGAGGGCATATTCAGTATGGACGGCGACGGCGCGCCGCTGGCGGAGATCCACCGTGTCGCACGGCAGCGTAACGCCTGGCTGCTGGTGGATGATGCGCACGGTATTGGCGTTACGGGTGATGAGGGGCGCGGAAGCTGCTGGCGACAGCAGGTCAAACCTGAGCTGCTGATTGTGACGTTTGGCAAAGGCTTTGGCGTCAGCGGGGCGGCGATTCTCTGCTCTGAAAGCGTTGCGGATTATCTGTTGCAGTTTGCCCGCCATCTGATCTACAGCACCAGTATGCCGCCGGCGCAGGCGCAGGCGCTGAGCGCGGCGCTGGCGGTGATCCGAAGCCCGGAAGGCGCAGATCGCCGGGAGAAACTGGCTGCGTTAATTCAGCGCTTCCGTTCGGGCGTTAAGGCCAGCGATTTTACGCTGGCAAATTCGCACAGTGCGATTCAGCCGCTGATTGTCGGAGACAATGCGCGCGCGTTACGGCTGGCGGATACTCTGCGGGAACAGGGATGCTGGGTGAGCGCGATCCGACCGCCTACCGTTCCGGCCGGTACTGCCCGGTTGCGCCTGACGCTCACTCAGGCGCACGAAACGCAGGATATTGATCGCTTACTGGAGGTGCTGGATGGCGCAGGTTGATAAGCAGGCGATTGCGGCCGCGTTTGGGCGCGCCGCGTCGCATTATGAGCAGCACGCTGAACTGCAACGCCAGAGTGCGGACGCGCTGCTGGCGCTGCTGGCAGGGCGCGAATGTGCGCACGTTCTGGACGCCGGTTGCGGGCCAGGGCGGATGAGTCGCTTCTGGCGAGAGCAGGGATGCGAGGTCACGGCGCTCGATCTCTCGGCGCAAATGCTGGATGAGGCGCGTCGTCAGCAGGCTGCTCACCATTACCTTGCGGCGGATATCGAAGCCATCCCGCTGGCGGCGGCGCGGTTTGATTTGGCATGGAGCAACCTGGCGGTGCAGTGGTGCGGCGACTTGCGCGGCGCGCTAAGCGAACTGTATCGCGTGGTGCGTCCTGGCGGCGTGGTGGCGTTTACCTCGCTGGCGCACGGATCGCTGTCGGAACTGCGTCAGGCCTGGCAGGCGGTAGATAACCGGGGGCATGCCAACCACTTTTTGTCGCCGGAGACGATCAGCAATGCAATGCACGGCTGGCGCGTCCGTCAGCAGATCCAGGCGATCACCCTGTGGTTTGATGATGCGCTCAGCGCGATGCGTTCGCTTAAAGGTATTGGGGCGACGCATCTGCACGAGGGGCGTGAACCGCGCGTGTTAACGCGTTCGCAGCTGCGACAGTTGCAGTTGGCCTGGCCGCAGCAGCAAGGGAAATATCCGCTGACGTATCAGCTTTTTTTGGGAGTCATTGAACGTGATTAAACGGTATTTTGTCACCGGGACGGACACTGAAGTCGGAAAAACGGTCGCCAGTTGCGCCCTGTTACAGGCTGCCGCGCAGAGCGGCTTTCGGACGGCAGGCTACAAGCCCGTGGCGTCGGGCAGCGAGATGACGGCGCAGGGGCTGCGCAATAGCGATGCCCTGGCGTTACAGCGCAACAGCACGCTGACGCTGGCCTATGAAGCGATCAATCCCTACACCTTTGCGGAACCGACCTCGCCGCACATTGTGAGCGCAGAGGAGGGGAGACCCGTTCAGGCCTCGGTGATGTCCGCCGGTTTACGCACGCTGGAACGGCAGGCCGACTGGGTGCTAGTGGAAGGGGCGGGCGGCTGGTTTACTCCGCTTGGCGAAACGCTGACGTTTGCCGACTGGGTCGCGGCGGAGCACCTGTCGGTGATTCTGGTGGTGGGCGTGAAGCTGGGGTGTATCAATCATGCCATGCTGACGGCGCAGGCCGTGCAGCAAGCCGGGCTGACGCTTGCCGGGTGGGTAGCCAATGACGTGACGCCGCCCGGAAAGCGCCATGCGGAATACATGGCGACGCTAACGCGGGTGATTACGGCTCCTCTGCTGGGCGAAATCCCCTGGCTTTCCGGGAAGGCGGAAAGCGCATCGACAGGACAATATCTCGACCTGACGCGCCTGAAGGCGGTGTAAAACGGGTGAAAATGCGAGCAGGATCTCGCCTGCCGCCCGCGTTTCGTTAGCTGATAAAAATCAAAAACAAGCGATAATTTTTTTTTAGCCCCTCATCAAGGGGCGTCCGCGCGATTTTGCCAGGCGGCAGTCCATACGGGCTGGACGCAGTTATCCACCATTCCTGTGGATAACCTTGTGTATTAGAGTTAGAAAACACAACGTAAGCGAGAGAAGACGCGGCCTGCGACTAAATTGATGCGAAAGGCGTCTTAAGTAAATAGTGCTTATGAAACAATTTGTTAGATAAAAGCAATGGCTGTAAGGAAAGTGTCACGGGTTGCCACAAATCTTTCATCACACATCTTGACAAGTGTTAAAAAAGTCTTTGGTTTGGGGATAACCGCATCTCACTGGTTTTTTATCTCGTCAGGGTCTACATTTTACGTCGCAATGCCGGGTGTTATCCCTTATTTGAGTAATACCTCAAGTCGACACTGTTTTTTCATCCAGTATATTTTGCTGGCAATATTAGCGGCTCCGGGTAAAATTAGTGTCCTGCCCGCCCATTCCTTCAGGTAGCTGCCCATGAGTAAACCGTTCAAACTGAATTCCGCTTTTAAACCCTCAGGCGATCAGCCGGAGGCGATACGTCGTCTGGAGGAAGGTCTTGAAGATGGTCTGGCGCACCAGACGCTGTTGGGCGTAACGGGGTCAGGGAAAACGTTCACCATCGCCAATGTGATTGCCGATTTACAGCGCCCGACGATGGTGCTTGCGCCCAATAAAACGCTGGCGGCCCAGTTATACGGCGAAATGAAAGAGTTCTTCCCTGACAACGCGGTGGAATATTTCGTCTCTTACTATGACTACTATCAGCCAGAGGCGTATGTGCCCAGCTCCGACACCTTTATCGAAAAAGATGCGTCGGTGAACGAACACATAGAACAGATGCGACTGTCGGCGACCAAGGCGCTGCTTGAGCGGCGGGACGTTGTGGTCGTGGCTTCGGTTTCCGCTATCTACGGTCTGGGCGATCCCGATTTATACCTGAAGATGATGCTGCACCTGACGGTGGGGATGATTATCGATCAGCGCGCTATCCTGCGCCGTCTGGCGGAGTTGCAATATACCCGCAACGATCAGGCCTTCCAGCGCGGCACTTTCCGCGTACGCGGCGAGGTCATCGACATCTTCCCGGCGGAGTCTGACGATATTGCGCTGCGGGTTGAGTTGTTTGACGAAGAGGTTGAACGTCTGTCGCTGTTTGACCCGCTGACCGGGCAGGTTGAATCGACTATCCAGCGCTACACCATCTACCCGAAAACGCACTACGTTACGCCGCGCGAGCGCATCGTACAGGCGATGGAGGAGATCAAAGACGAACTGGTGGACAGACGCAGGATCATGCTGGAAAACAATAAGCTGCTGGAAGAACAGCGCTTAACCCAGCGTACGCAGTTCGATCTGGAAATGATGAACGAGCTGGGATATTGCTCGGGGATTGAAAACTACTCCCGCTACCTTTCCGGGCGCGGGCCTGGCGAGCCGCCGCCGACGCTGTTTGATTATCTGCCAGCCGATGGCCTGTTAGTCGTGGATGAATCTCACGTCACGATTCCGCAAATCGGCGGGATGTTTCGTGGGGACAGGGCGCGCAAAGAGACGCTGGTGGAGTACGGTTTCCGTCTGCCGTCAGCGCTGGATAACCGTCCGCTAAAATTTGAAGAGTTTGAAGCGCTGGCCCCGCAAACCATCTACGTTTCCGCCACGCCGGGCAACTATGAGCTGGAGAAATCCGGCGGCGAGGTGGTGGATCAGGTGGTGCGTCCTACCGGGCTGCTGGACCCGATCATTGAAGTTCGGCCGGTGGCGACGCAGGTTGATGATCTGCTCTCTGAGATCCGCCTGCGGGCGGCGATTAACGAACGTGTGCTGGTGACGACGCTGACCAAGCGAATGGCGGAAGATCTTACCGAATATCTCGAAGAACACGGCGAGCGCGTACGTTACCTGCACTCGGACATCGATACCGTTGAGCGTATGGAAATCATTCGTGATTTGCGTCTGGGCGAGTTTGACGTGCTGGTGGGGATCAACCTGTTGCGAGAAGGGCTGGACATGCCTGAGGTCTCGCTGGTGGCGATTCTGGACGCAGACAAAGAAGGGTTCCTGCGCTCAGAGCGTTCGCTGATTCAGACCATCGGCCGTGCGGCGCGTAACGTCAACGGGAAGGCGATCCTCTATGGCGATAAGATCACCCCGTCGATGGCGAAAGCGATAGGCGAAACCGAACGTCGTCGCGAGAAACAGCAGTTATACAACGAAGAACACGGTATCGTTCCGCAGGGGCTGAATAAGAAAGTGGTCGATATTCTGGCGCTGGGTCAGAACATCGCGAAAACTAAAGCGAAGGGCAAAGGGAAGTCCCGCGCAGCGGCGAAATCGGGTGTGGTTGAGATGGATATGACGCCGAAAGCGTTGCAGCAGAAAATTCATGAGCTGGAAGGTCAGATGATGCAGCATGCGCAAAACCTGGAGTTTGAAGAAGCCGCAGAGATCCGCGACCAGTTGCATCAGCTACGTGAGCTGTTTATCGCGGCGTCCTGACGATGGCGGATGGCGACGCAAAGCGTCTTATCCGGCCTACGGTTGTGCCGCCTGTTGTGTGTAGGCCCGGTAAGCGAAGCGCCACCGGGCAAATCTGAACGTTTACCCCAACGCCTGTATCGCTTTCTCCAGCGCGTTATGCAGCAGCTGTCGGTCATGGCGATACGGAATATCGCTGGCTTCCAGCACTTCCTGAATCACAATCCGGCCCGTCACCGCCGAGGCATCCACTTTCGGGCCAACCACAATGGCGTCGATAACCTGTTTCCCGACGTATTGCTCCATAATCGCCAGTTTGTCGACAAGCGTTAAGCTGGCGGCGGGCAGACTCAATTCGCGTCCCAGATTACCGATATAGACCATCGGCGCCGGAGTACGGCGCAGCGCCTGCGCCAGCTCATCAAGCAGCAGAATCGGCATCAAACTGGTGTAGAAACTTCCGGGGCCAATCAGAATCAAATCGGCTTCGCTAATGGCCTGCACCGCTTCCCGGGTGGTGGGGACTTTCGGTGACAGCATCAGCTCCTGCGGCGGCGTCGCCAGTTGATCGATATTCACCTCGCCGTATACTTCATGCCCCTGATCGTCGATGGCCATCAGGTCTACCGGCAGCTCCGACATAGGGATTAAATGCGCATCCACCTTCAACAAATTGCGAATTAAATTTATCGCTTCGAGAGGCCGCACGCTCAGGTGATCCAGCGCCTTTAACATCAGATTTCCGAGGTTATGGCCGGAAAGTTCACCATTACCGCCAAAACGGTACTCAAACATCGCCGACGCGACGCTGGGTTCGGTAATTAACTGGTTCAGACAGTTGCGCATATCGCCCCAGGCGATGCCCCCTTCAGAGCGGCGAATACGGCCTGTGGAACCCCCGTTATCGGTAGTGGTGACAATACCGGTCAGGCGTGAGCCTAATGAAGAAAGTGAAGAGAGAACGCGTCCTAATCCATGCCCTCCGCCGAGAGCGACAACACGATCCAGGTCTGCCAGCGTACGATTGCGCATACAAATTCCTAATATCAGAGGTACTGCGCTACAGTAGCGCAAATAGCGCCTTTTCAGCAATTAGCCAACGAACAACGATGGAAAATAAATCCATCCCCTCTACCTCTTTCGGATAGGGTTAGCCTGATGGCTAACTGATGTATATCAATGCAAAAGTGTGATTTTTGCTTATTCTGTAGCGAAATAGCACGATCATGACGCTATATACATGATTATATAGCGTAAAGTGGGAATGGCAAAAATGCTATTTACACGCTAGTATCGGCATAACCACCTTTTTAAGCGATGCTTAAAAAGACACTCTAGCCTCTACGCCTGTGTCAAATTGATATGGTGTTTTGGCCGTGACAAGCCTCGAAAGAGTTTGCCACCAGGGCGCAGGAAGAAATGACTCCGCCTCCCGTATTTGGAAAGGTGTACATGGCCTCACAACTTACCGATGCTTTCGCACGTAAGTTTTATTACTTACGTCTGTCGATTACTGATGTGTGTAACTTTCGTTGCACATACTGCCTGCCGGATGGCTACAAGCCTGGCGGTGTCACCAATAACGGCTTTCTGACCGTCGATGAAATTCGCCGTGTGACGCGCGCGTTTGCCAGTCTGGGCACCGAAAAAGTGCGCCTTACCGGCGGTGAACCGTCGCTGCGTCGCGACTTTACCGACATCATTGCCGCCGTGCGTGAAAACGACGCGATTCGCCAGATTGCGGTGACCACTAATGGGTATCGTCTGGCGCGTGATGCGGCGAACTGGCGCGACGCGGGTCTGACGGGAATCAACGTCAGCGTCGATAGCCTCGACGCCCGTCAGTTTCACGCCATTACCGGGCAGGATAAATTCCAGCAGGTGATGGCGGGCATTGACGCCGCGTTTGACGCCGGTTTCGCAAAGGTCAAAGTGAACACCGTGTTGATGCGCGATGTGAACCATCATCAACTGGACACCTTTCTCGCCTGGATTCAGGCACGCCCCATTCAACTGCGCTTCATTGAACTGATGGAGACGGGAGAGGGGAGCGAACTCTTTCGTAAACACCATATTTCTGGACAGGTGCTGCGTGATGAACTGCTGCGTCGCGGTTGGATTCATCAGCTGCGCCAGCGCAGCGACGGCCCGGCGCAGGTTTTTTGTCATCCTGACTATGCCGGTGAAATCGGTCTCATCATGCCGTATGAAAAAGATTTCTGCGCCACCTGCAACCGTCTGCGCGTTTCCTCGGTCGGTAAACTCCATCTTTGCCTGTTTGGCGAAGGCGGCGTAAGCCTGCGCGACCTGCTGGAAGACGATGCACAGCAACATGCGCTGGAAGAACGCATTTCAGCCGCGCTGCTGGAGAAAAAGCAGACCCACTTCCTGCACCAGAACAATACCGGTATTACGCAAAATCTATCGTACATAGGCGGTTAACGCCTTAACGGAAAAGGAGTTTTTATGAGTCAGGTAAGCGCTGAGTTTATCCCTACCCGCATTGCTATTCTTACGGTTTCCAGTCGTCGCGGCGAAGAAGACGACACTTCCGGTCATTTTCTGCGCGACGCCGCGCTGGAAGCGGGGCATCAGGTCGTGGACAAAGCCATCGTTAAAGAGAACCGCTACGCCATTCGCGCGCAGGTTTCCGCGTGGATCGCCAGCGATGACGTTCAGGTGGTGCTCATCACCGGCGGCACCGGGCTGACCGATGGCGATCAGGCGCCGGAAGCGTTACTGCCGCTCTTTGATCGCGAAGTCGAAGGGTTTGGCGAAGTGTTCCGCATGTTGTCGTTTGAAGAGATTGGCACATCGACCCTGCAATCTCGCGCGGTGGCCGGCGTTGCCAACAAGACGCTGATTTTTGCGATGCCGGGCTCCACAAAAGCGTGCCGCACCGCCTGGGACAACATCATCGCGCCGCAGCTTGATGCTCGCACACGCCCGTGTAACTTCCACCCACATTTGAAGAAATAAGTATGTCGCAACTGACCCATATTAATGCCGCTGGCGAAGCGCACATGGTGGACGTCTCCGCCAAAGCGGAAACCGTACGTGAGGCGCGCGCCGAAGCGTTTGTGACGATGCGCAGTGAAACGCTGGCGATGATTATCGACGGTAGCCACCATAAGGGCGATGTTTTCGCGACCGCGCGTATCGCCGGTATTCAGGCGGCTAAACGTACCTGGGAGCTGATCCCGCTGTGCCATCCGCTGTTGTTGAGTAAGGTCGAAGTGCAATTGCAGGCGGAACCCGAACACAACCGGGTACGCATTGAATCGCTGTGTCGCCTGACGGGGAAAACCGGCGTGGAGATGGAAGCGCTGACTGCCGCTTCCGTGGCGGCATTGACGATCTACGACATGTGCAAAGCGGTGCAAAAAGATATGGTGATTGGCCCGGTGCGCTTGCTGGCGAAAAGCGGCGGTAAGTCTGGCGATTTTAAGGTGGATGCGCATGATTAAGGTTCTGTTTTTCGCTCAGGTGCGTGAACTGGTGGGAACGGATGCGTTAGAGGTCGCCGCCGATTTCCCAACCGTAGAAGCGCTGCGTCAGCATCTGGCGGCGCAAAGCGATCGCTGGGCGCTGGCGCTGGAAGACGGCAAGCTGCTGACCGCCGTCAATCAGACGCTGGTCAGTTTTGAACATCCGCTGGCGGCGGGTGATGAAGTGGCCTTTTTCCCACCGGTGACAGGAGGCTGAGATGGCTGAAACGCGAGTGATCGTTGGCCATGCGCCGTTCAGCGTCGGGGAGGAGTACCCCTGGCTGGCGGAGCGTGATGAAGATGGCGCAGTCGTGACCTTTACCGGTAAAGTCCGCAATCATAATCTGGGCGACAGCGTTAAAGCGCTGACGCTGGAACATTACCCGGGGATGACGGAAAAAGCGCTGGCGGATATCGTGGACGAGGCGCGTTCGCGCTGGCCGCTGGGGCGCGTGACGGTGATCCATCGCATTGGTGAACTGTGGCCGGGCGATGAGATTGTCTTTGTCGGCGTAACCAGCGCGCACCGCAGCAGCGCGTTCGAGGCCGGGCAATTCATTATGGATTATCTGAAAACCCGCGCGCCGTTCTGGAAGCGTGAAGCGACGCCGGAAGGCGAGCGCTGGGTGGAAGCGCGCGATAGCGATCGGCAGGCGGCAAAACGCTGGTAGCAGAATGTGATACCCTTATTCAGGGGTATCACTTTTAATCAGGAGATCATCATGGACCGATTCCCACGATCCGATTCTATCGTACAGACCCGTTCCGGCCTGCAAACGTATATGGCGCAGGTATATGGCTGGATGACGGTTGGGCTGCTGCTGACCGCATTTATCGCCTGGTATGCGGCGAATACGCCTGCGGTGATGATGTTTGTCTTTTCCAGCAAAATCACCTTCTTTGGCTTGATTATCGCCCAGCTTGCGCTGGTTATTGCGCTGTCGGCAATGGTGCAAAAACTTAGCGCCGGGATGGCGACCACGCTGTTTATGCTCTATTCGGCACTGACGGGCCTGACGCTGTCGAGCATTTTTATCGTTTATACCTATTCGTCTATCGCCAGCACGTTTGTCGTGACCGGCGGGATGTTTGGCGTGATGAGCCTGTATGGCTACACCACGAAACGCGATCTCAGCGGCTGGGGCAGCATGCTGTTTATGGCGCTGATCGGTATCATTCTGGCATCGTTGGTCAACTTCTGGCTCAAAAGCGAAGCGTTGATGTGGGCGGTGACCTATATCGGGGTGGTTGTCTTTGTCGGCCTGACCGCCTATGACACGCAGAAGCTGAAAAACATTGGCGAGCAGATTGATGTTCGTGACAGCTCGACGCTGCGGAAATACTCGATTCTCGGCGCGTTAACGCTGTATCTGGACTTCATCAACCTGTTCCTGATGCTGCTGCGTATTTTCGGTAATCGCCGTTAATTGGCGTGAACGCTGTATCCGGCCTACAGGTTAGGCCGGTAATACACCTGATAAGCAGCAAATAACCCGTCACTTCGCTAAGGCTTTCTCGTTTTTCGCCCGCAGCTTCTTTGCCCGACTTTCCAGCAGCAGATAGCAAATCAACGCCAGCAATAGCGGAATAAAATAATAGAGCACACGCCATGCGAGCAGGGCGGCGATAATGGTGCCTTGCGACGTATGCTCACCCGCCAGCAGCGCCATAAACACAGCCTCCAGAACGCCGATCCCGGCCGGGATATGCACGATCACTCCGGCAATACTGCTCACCAGCAGCACGCCAAGTACAAAGAAATAATTAACGTCTTGCCCCATCAGCAGCCAGATAATGGCGCCCATCACCATCCAGTTAGCGCTGGAAATCCCCATCTGCGCGAGGGCGAATTTCCATGACGGAAGCATCAGCTTTTGGCCTTTAATCGTGATATGACGCCGTTTCGCAAAGGCGCAAAACCACAGGTAGACGGCAATCACCAGCAACAACACAATACCGAGAATGCGCAGCGTATTTTCATCGATATACCAGTGGGCCGGGAGTTGCACGACGCCGAAGGTAAAAATAATTCCGCCCAGCAGAATATAGCCCAGCCAGTTGGTGGTAATGCTCAGCGAAAAAATACGCGTGATGGTGCTCCCCGGTAAGCCGAGGCGGGAGTACAGACGGTAGCGCATACCGATTCCGCCGACCCAGGTGCTTAACGTCAGATTGAAGGCGTAACAGATAAACGACACCAGCATGACCTGCCGCTTCGCCAGCTTGTGGCCGCAGTAAAAACGTCCCAGCAGATCGTAGCAACCGTAAAGAAGGTAGCTGACAATCACCAGCCCAACCGCGCTCAACAGCGCAATCCGGTTGTAATCCCGGATCACCGTCCAGACATCTTCCCAGTTGACCTTTCCGGCATAAATGACCAGCAGGACAATCACCGCGATAAAAAACAGCCAGGTGAGGATCTTTTTCGCCAGCCGCCATCGCGGGTGTGATGTTGACATCAGGGCTTCACCCCCGTGTTTTCCGCTTCGACCCGATCCTGCGTTTCCATCGTCGGTTGGGCGGGCGGTTCAACCTGCGCCAGATGCGGCGTGTGCGCCGGCAGCCAACCGACCAGCGCCGGGAAGTGGCGCAGGAAGTGGAACGCCAGCACGCTTTTGCTCAGATTCCACCAGGTGCGCTTCGGCAGCATAGACTCGTCCACCTGCTTGCAATCATTGGCGATAATGGCGTTCAGGTTGTCGCGCAGCGTCTGGTTAAACGTGCGGTCATGAATAATGACGTTTGCTTCAAGGTTAAGCGACAGACTGAGCGGATCGAGGTTGCTGGAGCCGACGGTCGCCCAGTGATCGTCCATCAACGCCACTTTGCCGTGCAGCGGGCGACGGCGATATTCATAGACATGGACGCCGCCTTTCACCAGATAGTTGTACAGCAGACGCGCGCCGACTTTGACGATGGGCATATCGGGTTCCCCCTGGATCACCAGTTTTACCCGCACGCCGCGTCGGGCGGCTTTGCGCATGGCATGCAGCAGGCGATAGCCGGGAAAGAAATAGGCATTGGCGATAATCACTTCACGTTTCGCCTGCGTAAGCATCTTCAGATAGTGACGTTCAATATCGTTGTGATGTTCATCATTATCGCGCCAGATAAACAGCACCTGCGCTTCGCCGGGTTTCCGGTTTTCTTCGGCGCGATGATGGCGTCGCCACCAGCGGCGTGCGGCGCTTTGCCCCGGCAAGTTTTCCAGCTCAAACTGCAAAATATCCTCCACGACCGGCCCTTCGACGCGAACGGCGTAATCCTGTTTGGCTTCCGGGCCGTAATCGGACATATGTTCTGCGGAGTAATTCAGCCCGCCGACAAACGCGACCCGATCGTCAATAACCACGATTTTACGGTGCATACGGCGAAAGAGGTTGGTGCGCATGCCGAACAGGGGAGGACGCGGATCGTAATAGCGGAAGATTACCCCCGCTGCGGTCAGCTCCCCGACAAACGCCTCGCTGAGGTCGGGTGAGCCGTAGCCGTCTAACAGCACTTCCGCTTTTACGCCGCGTCTGGCCGCTTTAAGCAGCGCCGCGTGTAGCTGCTTACCTACGTCATCTTCAAACCAGATGAAGGTTTCCAGGATGATCCTCTGCTGTGCCTGCGCGATGGCGTCAAACACGGCGGGATAGAACTGGTCGCCGTTTTCCAGTAGCTGAATCTGATTGCCTTCACGCCATCCGCATTTCATAGATGTATCTCCGCGCTAAGAGGGGCATGGTCAGATAAATGTCGCCAGTTACGCAACGGCAACGCCGCAGGAGAGCTGGCATTGGCATTCTTGACGTATATACGATCGAGTCGCAGTATCGGCAGCCTGACCGGAAAGGTGCGCGCCGGGCGGCCATGCGCGCGGGTGAAGATCTCCTCCAGCCCCGCAGACGCTTTTAACGGATAGTTGGCTTTCTGCCGCCAGTCGTTGAAATCCCCGGCGACCACCACGGGTTCGGATTCGGGAAGGGCGTTAACCCATTCAACCAGCATATCCAACTGCGCCTGGCGGTGGCCTTCCCGTAAGCCGAGATGCACGCACATCACATGAATTGGCTGAGCCAGCATCGGCGGAACAATACGGCAATACAGCACGCCGCGTTTTTCACTGCCGCCGACGGAGACATCGCGATTTTCATAGTGTTCAATCGGATAGCGCGACAGTACCGCGTTGCCGTGATGCCCTTCCGGGTAGACGGCATTACGACCATAGGCGAAATCGCTCCACATGGTGTCGGCAAGAAATTCGTAATGGGTGGTATCAGGCCAGTTCTCGACGTGCAGCGGATGAACTTCATGCGCGCCCATCACTTCCTGGAGGCAGACAATATCCGCGCTGACGGTTCTGACGGCGTCGCGCAGCTCCGGCAGAATAAAGCGCTTATTAAAGGCGGTAAAACCCTTATGCGTGTTAATTGTGAGCACTTTGAATGAAAAATTTCGCGTTTGTTGGATCATTTTCTTCCTGTCCGCGTCACTATCCTGATTGAAATAGTGTAGTCGTCGTCACAAAAAGATGCGGTCTTACGGAATTTTCCGTAAAGTTCGGTACTCTGAATAATTAGATAAAAATCCTTCAGGAGAAAAAGCCATGAGGTGGCAACAACGTGTTCGTGTCGCAACGGGTCTTAGTTGCTGGCAGATAATGTTGCATTTACTGGTAGTGGCGCTGCTGGTAATGGGCTGGATGAGCGGCGCTTTAGTCCGTGTCGGCCTGGGATTATGCGTGCTTTATGGCGTGACGGTGCTGCTGATGCTGGCGTTACAACGCCACCACGAACAGCGCTGGCGCGACGTTGCGGATGTGCTGGAAGAGCTGACGACCACCTGGTATTTCGGCGCCGCGATGATTGCCCTGTGGCTGCTGTCCCGCGTACTGCACAACAACCTGCTGTTGGCGCTGGCTGGGCTGGCGATCCTTGCCGGGCCTGCTGTGGTTTCGCTGCTGGCGAAGGAGAAAAAGCTACATCACTTTGCGTCTAAACATCGCATACGCCGCTGACCCCGTTGTGGCCGTGATCACCAGTAGCGGCCACAAACTCCCCCAGACGATCTTCAGACTCGCATCTTTCAAATAAATCTGCTTGGTGATGTCCGTAAAATGGCGGATAGGGTTTATCCACGTCAGATTTTGTAGCCATACCGGCATGTTCTCGACCGGAGAAACATATCCCGATAGCAGGATAGCAGGCATCATAAAGACGAATACGCCGATGAAAGCCTGCTGTTGGGTGGAGCAGAGTGACGAGATTAACAAGCCAAATCCAACCAGCGACAGCCCGTAAATCACCATTGTGAAGTAGAACAGCGCCAGCGAACCGGCAAAGGGGATGTGGTACGCCCAGATGCCAATAGCCAGTACGATCGTGGCCTGAAAAGTGGCGACAATCAGCGCGGGCACCGCTTTACCGATGAAAATTTGCCAGGTGGTGAGAGGGGAAACCAGCAGTTGATCCAGCGTACCCTGTTCACGCTCGCGGGCAACGGAAAGCGAGGTGACGATCATGACGCCTATTGTGGTGATCATGGCGATCAGGGACGGCACCACAAACCACTTATAGTCCAGATTCGGGTTGTACCAGTTGCGTACCACCAGCTCACTGTTGTTGGGCTTGGGTTTGCCCTCTATCAGCTCCTGCTGATAATCCTTGACGATCTGCTGGAGATAATTGGCGGAGATTTGCGCGCTGTTGGAGTTACGGCCATCAAGAATGAGCTGTAGCGGCGCGGGCTGGAGGTTATCCAGGTGACGGGAAAAATCGGCCGGAAAGCGCACCAGCAGCAGCGCTTTTTGCGTGTCGATCGTCGGCTGGATTTCCTGCGGGCTTTTTAGCAGCAGGATATGGGTAAACGCTTTGGCGCGCGCGAACCGTTGCGTCAGCTCGACGGCATGTTTGCCATTATCTTCGTTATAAATGGCAATGGTGGCATTGGTCACTTCCAGCGTGGCGGCAAAGGGAAACAGCAGCACCTGGATCAGCACCGGTAAGATCAGGATCGCGCGGGTCTGCGGCTCGCGTAACAGCGATTGCAGCTCTTTGCGGATTAATGTCCACAGGCGATGAAACATGTTTCTCTCCCTTATGCATGCCATGCCGGATGACGGCGGCGCCTTATCCGGCCTACAAAATATGTGGTCGTAGGCCTGATAAGCGAAGCGCCATCAGGCAGAAAACTTAATCCAACCGGCGTTTGGTCTTCATCCACGTCAGGCCGATAAACATGGCTGCCGAAGCGATTAAAAATAACGTATTAACGATCAACACAATGGGGATGTTCCCCGCCAGAAACAGGCTTTGCAGGGTGCTGACGAAATAGCGCGCCGGAATAATGTAAGTCACCGCGCGGATGACGGCAGGCATACTGTCTATCTGGAAAATAAAGCCTGACAGCATAATCGACGGTAAAAAAGCGGCGTTCAGCGCGACCTGCGCGGCGTTAAACTGGTTACGGGTAATGGTGGAAATCAGCAGTCCCATTCCCAGCGTACTGAGCAGAAACAGGCTGGTGATAAGAAACAGAATCACCAGCGAGCCGCGCCAGGGCACGCCAAGAATAAACACCGACACCAGCATACACAGCAGCATCGCCAGCATACCGAGGAAGTAGTAGGGGATCAGTTTGCACAGCAACAACTCTGCGCGCGTCACCTCGGTCGAGAGCAGGGCCTCCATCGTTCCGCGTTCCCACTCGCGCGCAACCACCAGCGAAGTGAGAATGGCGCCAATCACCGTCATGATAATGGTGACCGCGCCGGGAATGATAAAGTGCTGGCTGATGGCCGCCGGGTTAAACCAGTAGCGGGTCTGCACGTCGATCAGCGGTTCAAATTCCTCCCCACGATCTTCAGCTCGCTGCATTTGCCAGATCTGCCAGACCCCCTCCACGTAACCCTGCACGAAGTTGGCGGTGTTCGGTTCGCTGCCGTCGGTGATAACCTGTATCGGCGCGGTGTCATTCTCTCGCGCCATTTTTTGCGCAAAATCGACCGGGATCACCACCAGCCCGCGAATGCGCCCGGCCTGCATTTTCTCAATAAGCTCATGGCGGCTATCGCTGATGGTGGCGTCGATATACGGCGAACCGGTCATGGCGTGGGTGAAATCCAGCGCCTCCTCGCTCTGTTGTTCGAGCAGAATGCCGACCCGCAGCTTGCTGGAGTCAAGGTTAATCCCGTAGCCAAAAATAAACAGCAACAGCAGCGGGATCACCACGGCGATCAGCCAGCTACTGGGATCGCGGATAATCTGACGCGTCTCTTTCACGCACAGCGCGCGTACGCGCCGCCAGGAGAGCAGGGCGTTACTCATGAGCATGCTCCTTATCCCAGTCGTGAATGAGCGTGATAAAGGCCTGCTCCATCGTCGGGTCCGGCGTGTCGTCGTCTGCCGCCTGCGCTTTCAGATCGTCCGGCGTCCCGCTGGCGATCAGCTTGCCGCGATAAACCAGCCCGATACGGTCGCAGTATTCCGCTTCGTCCATAAAGTGGGTGGTGACCATCACCGTGACCCCTTTTTCTACCATGCTGTTGATGTGCAGCCAGAACTCACGGCGGGTGAGGGGATCGACGCCGGAGGTGGGTTCGTCGAGAAACAGAATGTCGGGCTCATGCATCAGCGAACAGGCCAGCGCCAGACGCTGTTTAAAACCGAGCGGCAGCGCATCCGTCGCATGAGAGGCGATGCTTTTCAGGCCGAAGGCTTCGCTCATGCGGGTGATTTTTTCGTTTTGCGCCCGGCCTCGCAGGCCATAAACCCCGGAAAAAAAACGCAGGTTTTGCTCTACCGTCAGGTTGCCGTACAGGGAAAATTTTTGCGCCATATACCCTAAATGCTGGCGCGCCTTGCCGGAGCTGACTTTCAAATCCATATCCAGCACCAGCGCTTTGCCGGAAGTTGGCACCAGCAAACCGCACATCATCTTGAACGTGGTGGATTTCCCCGCGCCGTTGGGGCCGAGCAGACCGAAGATTTCTCCGCGCTCAACGGCGAAGTTAACGTGGTCGGTGGCGGCGAAGTCGCCGAATTTTTTGGTCAGTTCTTTGGCCTCAATGACCGTCTCACCCGGCGTGCCGTCAACGGTATGCAGGATCGCGCCGAGCGGAGACTCCGACGTACCCGCGCCGCCAAGCAGGTCGATAAAAGCATCTTCAAAGCGCGGCGTGGTGTCGTTAATCGTTATCTCCGGCATCCCTTCGGCCCGGCGGATATCCTCTGCGGTAGCCTCTTTTTTCAGGATCAGCCGTACCGATTTCCCCTGAATCATACCGTCGCTGACCTGCGGCAGTTTCAACGCGCGTTGCAGGAGCTTGCGGTTATTCTCCTGCGGGCTGCTCATTAAGAAACTGCGTCCTGCCATGGTCTGCGTTAGCTTAGTCGGTTCGCCCTGATACAGCAACTCTCCTTCGTTCATCAGCAGCACGTCGCGACATTGTTCGGCTTCGTCCAGGTATGACGTACTCCACAGGATAAGCATGCCGTCACCCGCCAGTTCATGCACCATTTGCCACAGTTCGCGACGGGAGATGGGGTCAACGCCGACGCCCGGTTCGTCAAGCAGCAGCACTTTCGGCTCGCCGACCAGCGTACAGGCCAGCCCGAGTTTTTGTTTCATCCCGCCCGAGAGCTTGCCTGCCAGCCGTTTGGTGAAGGGGCCGAGGGCGGTAAATTCCAGCAGACGGGCAAACGTTTTTTGCCGTTCTTCGCCCGTTACGCTGCGTAAATCCGCATAGAGATTGAGATTCTCCATCACGGTCAGATCTTCATACAGACCAAATTTTTGCGGCATGTAACCGAGCACTGCATGCAATTCACTGTCGTTTTTGATCGGATCGAACCCGATCACCGACGCGCTGCCGCTATCGGGCTTGAGCAGCCCTGCCAGCATCCGCATCAACGTGGTTTTGCCTGCGCCATCCGGCCCGACCAGACCCGTGACATAACCGGCGTGGATCGTACAGTCGAGCGGGGCGACCGCCGGTTTTTCCATTCCGGCGAAGCGCTTCACCAGGCCGTTTAACGTAATGACGGCGTCATTCATGCCGTGCCTCGTCGCTGAACGTCAGCGTCACCGGCATTCCCTGGCGCAGCGCATCGTCCGCGTCAGTCACCACAATGCGCAGTCGATAGACCAGGTCTGTGCGCAGATCCGGCGTTTCAACGGTTTTCGGGGTGAATTCAGCGGTCGGCGATACGAAGCCGATTTTGCCGTGGTAAGGCTTGTCAGGGCGGCCATCGGTGTAGAGTAAAATTTCGCGGCCGGGCTGCGCCTGGCTGAGGTTGCGTTCATCCACGTAGGCGCGAACCCATACCGGACGAGTCAGCGACAGCGTCAGCACGGTGCTGCCTGCGTTGAGCATACTGCCGGGCTCTACCGCGCGGGTTAACAGCGTACCGTCAGAGGGGGCGATCAGCGTTGTATCCTGTAAATCGAGTTCTGATTGCGCCAGCTGCGCCTGCGCCTGTTCGAGGCTGGCTTTTGCCTGGGCGATATCCTGCTGGCGGTTACCGGTACGGTACTGGCTCAATTTGTCCTGTGCGGATTTCAGCTGCGCCTGCGCCTGATCGCGGGACGATCGGGCGTTTTCCAGGTCGTTGGCGGAGATCGTGCGGCTTTTCCACAATCCCTGCTGGCGCTGATAAAAGTTCTGCGCATAATCAAATGCGGCCTGCGCCTGTTTTACGGCGGCAGCGGCCTGGGCTATCTCTTCATCGCGATACCCCGCGAGCATCAGATCATACTGCGCCTGGGCGACGGAGACGCCTGCTTTAGCCTGCATCAACGCGTTCTCGTACGGGACTTTATCCAGCACGCCCAATACCTGCCCGGACGTAATGGCGTCGCCTTCGTCAACGGCCAGCGAAGCCAGCCGGCCTCCGACGCGAAAACTCATATTGACGGTGCGAATATCCACATTGCCGTAGAGCGTCAGCCCGTTATCCTGCCGACTCTGATACCACCATGTACCTCCGGCAAGCACGGCGGCCAGCGCCGCGACAGCCAGTGCGATAACGACAGGTTTTTTCATTGCTCCTGACTCCTTTGCGTTAAGCCTTGCAGAATGAGATCGATATGACAGGTGATCGTCTGGTAAATCTGTTCTGTTTTCTCTTCATCAAACGTTGACCAGCCGGTACGCAGCAAAATGGTTTCTTTTCCCAGGCGGAAGGCCAGCACTTCGCCCAGCAGCGCGTGCGTGTGGAGAATGGTTTGCGTATCTCCCGGATCGCGGCCGGTATACCCCGCAATCAGGCGCGTCAGATGCGTGTGAAGGGGGTTGAGAACCTGATCGTGTACCCGTTGATAAGCCGCCGTCGGGGAGAGCTGCTCGCGCGAAATAAATTTGCTCAGGTTGACCGTGTCGTCCTGGGTTAACAGCATGATCATATTTTTGCAGGCGCGCAGGATCAGCTCACGCATTGCGGCGCGATCGGGCTGCGGCTGGGCGAACAGTCGTTCCGCTTCCTCGGCATGAGGGCGAAACTGGGCGCCGATGAAATCGGCTATCCACTGGGCGCAGGCGAGGTATAAATCCTCTTTGGAGCCAAAATAGTAAGTGATGGCGGCGATATTTTGTCCGGCCTGGGCGGCAATGTCGCGCGTGGTGGCATGGAGGCCGTATTCGCCAAACTGCGCCAGCGCAGCGGCGATAAGCTGGCTTTTGGCCTGTTCGCCTTTCGTCGTCATGGTTGGGGTATTCATCGCGCAACCCAATTCTTAATCAATCGATTGATTAAGATTATGACCGATAATTGTTCTTGTCCAGTGTGGTGGTTTATTTTGTTTTTTCCAGTCACGGGGATAATTTATGCGGTATGTCACAAAAACTGCTACACTCCGCCCCTTCATGACATTGTGGTTTTTGTCATCCCTCTTGTGAGTATCTCCCTGAAAACTACACCGGTAACGGTCGGGGCGGTTCGGAGTAGTTATGTCTTTTGATTCCCTTGGGTTGAATCCTGATATTTTGCGCGCGATTGCCGAGCAGGGTTACCGTGAACCTACCCCTATTCAGCAGCAGGCGATCCCTGCGGTGCTGGAAGGCCGCGACCTGATGGCCAGCGCCCAGACGGGGACGGGTAAAACAGCCGGTTTTACGCTGCCGCTGTTACAACATCTGATCACGCAGCAGCCGCACGCGAAGGGCCGTCGCCCGGTACGCGCGTTGATTCTGACGCCGACCCGTGAGCTGGCGGCGCAAATTGGCGAAAACGTCCGGGATTACAGTAAATACCTGAACATTCGCTCTCTGGTCGTGTTTGGCGGCGTCAGCATTAACCCGCAGATGATGAAACTGCGCGGCGGCGTTGACGTGCTGGTGGCAACACCGGGGCGTTTGCTCGACCTGGAACATCAAAACGCGGTGAAGCTGGATCAGATTGAGATTCTGGTGCTGGATGAAGCTGACCGTATGCTCGACATGGGCTTTATCCACGATATTCGCCGCGTGCTGGCAAAACTGCCGCCGAAGCGCCAGAACCTGCTGTTCTCCGCCACATTCTCCGATGACATTAAAGCGCTTGCTGAAAAGCTGTTGCATAACCCGCTGGAAATTGAAGTGGCGCGCCGTAATACCGCTTCTGAGCAGGTGACCCAGCACGTTCATTTCGTGGATAAAAAACGCAAGCGCGAACTGTTGTCGCAGATGATTGGCAAAGGCAACTGGCAGCAGGTGCTGGTCTTTACCCGTACCAAACACGGCGCCAACCATCTGGCGGAACAGCTGAATAAAGACGGCATTCGCAGTGCGGCGATCCACGGTAATAAATCTCAGGGCGCGCGTACCCGCGCACTGGCTGATTTCAAATCCGGCGATATCCGCGTCCTGGTGGCGACCGACATCGCGGCGCGCGGGCTGGATATCGAAGAGCTGCCGCATGTGGTGAACTATGAGCTGCCAAACGTCCCGGAAGATTACGTGCACCGTATCGGCCGTACCGGTCGTGCCGCCGCGACCGGCGAAGCGTTATCGCTGGTCTGCGTTGATGAACACAAACTGCTGCGCGATATCGAGAAGCTGCTGAAAAAAGAGATCCCGCGCATCACCACGCCGGGTTATGAACCGGACCCGTCAATTAAAGCGGAGCCGATTCAGAACGGTCGCCAGCAGCAGCGTGGCGGCGGTGGTCGCGGCCGAGGCCAGGGTCAGGGACAGGGCGGAGCAGGCCGTGCCCAGCAACCGCGTCGCAATGATGGCGGGGCGCCGAAAGCCAAACCGCGCAGCGGAGAAGGTAAGCCAGGCGGCGATAAACCGCGTCCGCCGCGCCGCCCGCGCCGCCCGCGCAGACTGGCGGATTAATTGCGAGCCCGGCCGAAAGGTCGGGCTTTTCTTTTTGCGACCCGCGCCAGAAAGTGCCACAATAGTGGCTGTTTATACAGTATTTCAGGTTTTCTCATGGCATTGACCGCTGCGCTTAAAGCGCAAATCGCCGCCTGGTATAAGGCGCTTCAGGAGCAGATCCCCGACTTTATCCCCCGTGCGCCGCAGCGGCAGATGATTGCCGATGTCGCCAAAACGCTGGCGGGTGAAGAAGGGCGTCATCTGGCGATTGAGGCGCCGACCGGGGTCGGGAAAACCCTCTCTTACCTTATTCCCGGTATCGCCATTGCCCGCGAAGAACAAAAAACGCTGGTGGTGAGCACCGCCAACGTGGCGTTGCAGGATCAGATCTACAGCAAAGATCTCCCGCTGTTGCGCAAAATCATTCCTGACTTGCGGTTTACCGCCGCGTTTGGTCGTGGGCGCTATGTTTGCCCGCGTAATCTGGCGGCGTTGGCCAGCAGCGAACCGAATCAACAGGATCTGCTCGCGTTTCTGGATGACGAACTGACGCCGAATAACCAGGAAGAGCAAAAGCGCTGCGCCAGGCTAAAGGGCGATCTTGACAGCTACAAATGGGACGGGTTGCGCGATCATACCGATATCGCCATTGACGACGCGCTCTGGAAGCGCCTGAGCACCGATAAAGCCAGTTGCCTGAACCGCAATTGCCATTACTACCGCGAATGCCCTTTTTTTGTCGCCCGACGGGAAATCCAGGAAGCTGAAGTGGTGGTGGCGAACCATGCGCTGGTGATGGCGGCGATGGAGAGCGAAGCGGTGCTGCCGGAGCCGAAAAATCTTCTGCTGGTGCTGGACGAAGGCCACCATCTGCCGGATGTCGCGCGCGACGCGCTGGAGATGAGCGCTGAGATCTCCGCCCCCTGGTATCGCCTGCAACTGGATCTGTTCACTAAGCTGGTGGCGACCTGCCTGGAACAGTTCCGCCCGAAAACCACGCCGCCGCTGGCGAATCCTGAGCGCCTGAATGCGCACTGCGAAGAGTTGTACGAACTGATTACCTCGCTCAACAACATCCTGAATCTGTATATGCCCGCGACGCAGGACGCTGAGCACCGCTTTGTGATGGGCGAGTTACCGGATGAGATCATGGCGATCTGCCAGCGGCTGGCGAAGCTGACGGAAATGCTGCGTGGGCTGGCGGAGCTGTTCCTTAACGATCTCAGCGAGAAAACCGGCTCGCACGATATTGTGCGCCTGCACCGGGTGATTTTGCAGATGAACCGCGCGCTGGGCATGTTTGAGGCGCAAAGCAAGCTCTGGCGGCTGGCGTCGCTGGCGCAGTCTTCCGGTGCGCCGGTCTCTAAGTGGGCCACGCGGGAGGCGCGCGATGGGCAGATACACGTCTGGTTCCACTGTGTGGGCATTCGCGTCAGCGATCAGCTTGAAAGGCTGCTCTGGCGCAGCGTGCCGCATATTATTGTAACATCGGCGACCCTGCGTTCGCTTAACAGCTTCTCGCGCTTGCAGGAGATGAGCGGCCTGAAGGAGAAAGCGGGCGATCGCTTTGTGGCGCTGGACTCCCCCTTTAATCATGTGGAGCAGGGTAAAATTGTCATTCCGCAAATGCGCTATGAACCGTTGATTGATAACGAAGAGCAGCATATTGCGGAGATGGCGGCCTATTTCCGTCAGGCGCTGGAAAGCAAAAAACACCACGGCATGTTGGTTTTGTTTGCCAGCGGACGGGCGATGCAGCGCTTTCTGGAGCATGTGACCGATTTGCGTCTTTTGCTGCTGGTTCAGGGCGATCAGCCGCGCTATCGCCTGGTGGAACTGCACCGTAAGCGGGTGGCGAACGGCGAGCGCAGCGTGCTGATTGGCCTGCAATCTTTTGCCGAGGGGTTGGATCTGAAAGGCGACCTGCTGACTCAGGTGCATATTCACAAGATTGCGTTTCCTCCCATCGACAGCCCGGTGGTGATCACCGAAGGCGAGTGGCTGAAAAGCCTGAATCGCTACCCGTTTGAAGTGCAGAGCCTGCCAAGCGCGTCGTTTAACCTGATCCAGCAGGTGGGCCGTTTGATTCGTAGCCACGGCTGCTGGGGAGAGGTGGTGATTTACGACAAGCGTCTGTTAACCAAAAGCTACGGGCAGCGTTTGCTGAATGCGCTCCCGGTATTTCCGATTGAACGCCCGGAAGTGCCGGAGGTAAAAAAACGCCCGACAAAAGTGGTTGCCGGGCGTAAAAAAAGCATCCGTGCGAAGAGGCGCGCTCCTACTGATAGGTAAACGTGACCTGTATAACGCTATCGAACGAGCCCGCGCTGACGGGCATGGACGTGGCGTAATAGCGGGCGGCTAACGGGAAAGTGGCCGTGTGATCGCTTTGGTTTATCAGCACGTTAAAGCTTGCCTGCGGGGCGATGAGAATATTGTCCTGCCGATCGGTCAACTCCAGCGCAAGCCCTTTCGCGCTGCCGCTGTTGGCAAATTTGGTCGGGTGTACGCTATCGGCCTGTCCGTAAAAAAACGCGTTGGCCAGCGTGAGTGTTTTTGGGCAATGCGTTACTTCCAGGGAAAACGCTTTCCATTCGCCGGTATCGCCTACGTCTTTGAAATCACTCGATGACGCCTGCCCTAAATCGACGGTTAAATCTTTACTGGCGCTGTCCACGGAGCAGGTGTTGGCATAGATATTACCCACCATTTGCACCTGGATATCATCTGCGCAGGCATACGTCATCAGACCTGCGGTGAGTAAGAAAACCATTTTTTTCATTGCGATCACTTATAGGCCAGCGTAATCGTGGCGACGGTATTTGCCGGGCCTGGCGTAACGTCGTCGCTGATTTGCTCATAGCGGACCTGGAACGGAATATCCAGCGTTTCGTTGGCTTTTGCCTCGCTTTGCGTGTTGACGTAGTTGTCGAAGGTGGCGATATTGCCATCAAACAGCATTCTGACGCCGACGCCGGTCGCCATCCCACTTTGCTGAGTCAGTTTCATCACGCCGGCAAAACCCGATTCGTAGCCATTCGCACTGGTGATCTTCACTTCAGGCTGTACGGTGGAATTACAGTTGACCGTAACGTTAAAATTCTGTGCTGGCATCGAGAGGGTGCCTACTCCCATAAAATCACTGATCGGAAAGTCGCCCAGATTGACGGTCAGGTTTTTCGGTAACACGGAGCAGGTTACGGTTTCGAGATCCACATTGCCGGCATAGGCAATGTGGTTAGGACTCCCGATACCTTCGTGACCAAACACGCCAATCCCAAACTCTGTTTGCGCCTGCACCAGTGTACCGGAGGTCACGTCACTGCCGGTTTTCACCAGCTCAAGCGTGACGTTGAAGTTAAATGACTGCTGCCCATCGCTGGATACATAACCGATCGGCGTGCCGCGTGAATCGCACTGTACGCCGCCTGCGCCGCTGATCCGCTGGCCTTGCTCGTTCATCAGCGCGATGCCAACGCCGGGCACCCCGGAGTCGTACACCCCTCTCAGGCCTGGTATCTCAGCGCCTGTTCCATAATAGCAGGAGACAATTTCCAGACCGCTATCAATACTTTGA
Source organism: Citrobacter sp. CK180 (assembly GCF_030333655.1). NCBI lineage: Bacteria > Pseudomonadati > Pseudomonadota > Gammaproteobacteria > Enterobacterales > Enterobacteriaceae > Citrobacter > Citrobacter sp. CK180. The sequence continues at coordinate 121,238 of NZ_JAOWFM010000056.1, forward strand.
TCGCACTGTCCGGCAACGTGTACGGTTTGCTCTGTTCCTGGAATGGTCTCACCAATCGCCAGCGTCGTCGGTACGGAAACAGATGCCACGTTGATCATTTTGGGCATATCCGGCGTTGTGCAGGCCGCCTTTGCATGCGGCATAAACAAGGCTGCGCTGGCCAAAATCAGGAGGAAAAAACACTGTTTAATCATTTGCATAATGTTGAGTCTGCATGGTGAATCAATGACACTGCGCGGCAGCGTTAATGATGCTGGTTTTATGTCTCTCATCCGTTAGCGTGTACTCTGCGACGCAGTGTTCGCTGGCATCCTGACCCCACGACACGAAGAGCGTTCCGTGCTGAGGTAAACCGGAGAGATAAGTCTGACCGCCGTTGTCAACAATAAACTCGCTGTCTTTATCGTCGGTGGTGACGGTTGCGCCAAAGGGCAACGGCTTACCGTTTTGCGTGAGCATCATTAAAACCCTGCTGCCCACGCGGGTGTTAAAGCTGGCGCGGACTACCGCGCCGCGCGTTGGGGTTACTATTCGCGCGGCATGGGTTACGTCGGCATCGTCTGGCAGTGTTTCTGTGTCCAGGGCAATCGTGTTGTGGCGGTAGGCTGATACAAATGGCACAACGGTATAGCCGCGAAAATCGGTTTTGACGCCGGTCTGATTGGTAATGTGCGTGCCATGTGTTCCCGGTGCTTTCACCAGCGCGATGGTTTCACCGAGCGGTTGCGTCAGAGTGATGCCGTTGGCGTGCGCCACAACGCCGCCTTGCAGACCCACATTAACGCTCCGTTGATGGCTGTCCTGGCTGACGCCGCCGCTCACTTCGCCATAGGTTCCTTTGTAATCGGCATTCATACTGGTTGAGTTGCCGCTTCCGGTATTGCTCACGCCTTCCTGGATATTCCAGTTCAGGTTGTCTTCGGCCAGAGCAGTACCGTTAAGGCCAATGTTTTGCGTGGTGCCGTCTTGACTGTTGTTCAGGTTGTACGTCGCCCAGGTGTTGTGCATCCAGTGGTCGAGTGGAACCGAAACGCTCAGCGCGAACTGGTTGTCATGGGTAACGGACTCACCGTTTTCATCGCTGTCGCTGGTGTTTTTGTTCATGCTGTAACTCAGGCTATAGCTCACGCCATGCCAGCTGTTGTTGTAGCTGAGGCTCATGGAGGTCATATCCTGGCGCTGGCTCCAGTAGGTCTCTTTGACCAGACTCAGCGTAAAAGACCCCCAGCTCTCGCCGAGCGTCTGATCGACAGTGGCTTCGGTACGCGCTCGGCGCTGCTGCGGGGCGGACCAGTCGCTGGCGCGGGTATAGGACTCCATTGTGTCTTCCAGGGTGTAAAAACCCTTACTGTTATAGCGATACCCGGCCAGGGAAAAGTTGGTGCCGGCGCCTGCAAAATCTTTGCTGTAACGCACGCGCCATGACTGCCCTGTGCTGGCCTGCTGCTGTTTCAGCAATGCTTTGGCCCGCGTGACGTCGACAGAAAACGCGCCTAAATCCCCCAGGTTTTTCCCGGTGCCGATCGCCTGCGACTGGTAATGGCGGCTTTGCTGTACGCCGCCATAGGCGGTAAAACCATAAGGTAGGCCATAGATTGCGCTCCCCTGAGCAAATGGAGTTTGCTCGACGTCTTTGTCATAGGCGCGATAGCGACCGGCAGTTACGCTATAGCGCAGGTTTTTTTCACGCTGCAACACGGGTACGGAGGCGTAGGGCACCACGAAATGGCTTTCGCTGCCGTCCGTCTCTTTGACGGTGACCTGCAAGTCGCCGCTGCTGCCCGTCGGGTAGAGATCGTTAATTTCAAATGCGCCTGGCGCTACGGTGTTCTGATAAATGACGTAGCCGTTCTGACGAACCATCACCAGGGCGTTACTGTGTGCGGTGCCACGGATAATCGGCGCATAGCCTTTTTCGCTATCCGGCAGCATGTCGCTGTCGGAATTGAGTTGTATGCCGGTATAAGGCACGCTGTCGAACACGTCCGCCGGAGAGGCGCTTTGCCCTACCGTGAGATCGCTTTTCATCGCCACGATATCGCGCTGCGCGTAGGTATAAACAGACGAGAATTTCTGCTGTTCGTCATGGCCCGTGACGTTACGATTCCAGGTTGAGTAATTGCGCACGCGCCAGGCGCCGATGTTGAACCCGGGACGCAGGTTGACATACTGGCTGCTGTTATCCTGTTCACCCTGTCGGCGGACGTCGCTCTGACTGGCGTTGGCGCTGTAGTTCAGTAGACCGGCGGTAATGCCTTCATCGAACGTTTTTGGGTCGATATAACCGCGCGGAATCTGGCCCAGCGCTGACTGAGGAATACTGAGCAATAGCTGCTGGTTGCGCACGCGAAACGTGGCGGAGGCGGCGGGGATGGCGCTTAAATCTGCACATTTTCCTTGTGCCATGAGCTTCGGAAACGCCTTCGTTTTAATGCCGAGACTCTTTAAATCATCCAGGCTGAAACAGGGCTGGAGTGAACGGTTGCCCTTAACATCTTTCTGTAATTTAAATGTGACATCGCGGGTGTCGACTTTATTATTATCAATAAAGATTGATACCTGGTATTTTCCTGGTGCTTGTCCTGGACCTTTTTCATATACCGATAAATCGGTTTTTTCCTGTCGGGGATTATCAATATCCAGGAGCGCCGGGTTAAAATAATCATCTGCTCGCGTTTGCTGCGCAAAACAGAACACTGCCAGGCCACATAGCAGGGGCAGCAGTGTGAATAATTTGCAGGAAAACGGCTTCTTATCGCGGTACATGATTATTTTAATTGCCTGTGCGCCGTTATCTTAATGGACAGGCTTAGACCAGGTTCGGCTGATGCTGCCGTAATCAGTAATAATGGAATAGGTCACGGTGTCACCGTCAGTATTGGCGGGCAGAGCCATGTGGGTTGCCGTTTCAGGTACTGCCCAGGTCGCTTTACTGATTTTATGACCATTAATCATCACGCTCTGGAAATTCATATAAAACGGCGTCGGGTTATTGACGACCAGATCGTGACCTTCACGATGCCATTCCAGTTTGTCAGCAACCTCTTCTGGCTTACCTTTCACGGAGGATGGGCGATACAATAATTTAATACGCGTGTTGATCGCGATTTGCAGGGTATTTACCCCCTCAACGTGTTTTGAGGATGGAATAGCCTTGATATTCAGCCAGTACAGCGATTCACGATCCTCAGGCAGATTGCCGCCTGTGCGAATAACCCGCAGAACGTTGTCTTCTTTCGCATTCAGGCGAAACAGCGGCGGCGTAATCAGAAAGGGGGTGTTGCCCGGATTTTTACTGCCGGAATCGACCCAGGATTGTACCAGATAGTCCGTTGAATCTGGGTTTGAAAGACCAAGCGAGGATTCCTTTTTGTCTCCCTGGTAAACAAGACGGGTGCCGTTAATAATAACGCCAGCATGCGCTGTCGCTGCTACCAGAAAAAGAGTGCTCAGTAAATAACCGTGACGCATAAATATTTCTCAGCATGAATAAAAGATATTAGCCCTGAAGAAAGGGCTAATATCTTCGGATGGATAATATCAGTTATAGATAACGGTAAAGGTAGATACGGAATTTGCCGGGCCGGCCGTAACGGCAGCCTGAGTCTGAATATAACGCGCTGCAAATTCCAGATCGTTTACCGTGCTTCCTGCCGTCAGTGGATATTGACGGGAAGGGGTATATAAGCTGACGGGTTGCTCTGACGAGTCGAGCAACTGAATTGCCACACCGGTAGCCGTCTCCGTGTCTGGCGTTAATGCCAGGGTCGTGCTGTTATCCGTATCCGGCGTACCGCCAAAATTAATGGCGGCAGAGGTCACCGTTTCCGGGCAGTCTTTTAGCTGAATATCGAATTTCGTTGGTGTGCTGGTAGAGCCTGCGCCAGAAAATACGGTTTTAGACACTCTGCCCAACTCGACATTTAGCGGATTACTTAACCCATTAACGACCTGACAAGCGGAGTCAATGATTTCACCCGTAAAGTTAATCTGACCTTCGCCATTTGTTGCCGCAAATGCGGATGCGGAACATCCTACTGTTGCAGCGATGAATAAACCTAAAGCAACCTTGTTCATCATAAATCCTGGTGTATAAGTGGTGAAAACCAGCCTGGACGTTTTCACCGTGGACCTTCAATAACTCTTCGCCAGATATTTAATCAGATTGTTTACGGATTAGAATCGTGTATAAAAATCACAAATATTTGAACTAATGCTTGCGTTTTAATAATTACTACAAAAACAGGTGATTGATGGCTGAGATAAAAAACTAACGGCCGGGTCTCCAGAGGGGCTATATTGTTAAAAAAATGTCGCAGTGGAGAATGTCATGGATTATCGCAAAATCATCAAAGAGGTCGGCCGAGGTAAAAATCATGCCCGCGACCTGGATCAGGATACCGCGCGCGGCCTGTATACCCATATGTTGAATGGCGATGTGCCCGAACTGGAAATGGGCGGCGTGTTGATCGCGTTGCGTATTAAAGGGGAAGGCGAAGCGGAGATGCTGGGCTTTTATGAAGCCATGCAGAACCACACGATTACGCTTACGCCGCCGGTCGCCAAACCGATGCCGATTGTCATCCCCAGTTACAACGGGGCGCGCAAACAGGCGAACCTGACGCCGTTGCTGGCGATTCTGCTGCATAAACTGGGCTTTCCGGTGGTGGTACATGGCGTAAGCGAAGATCCGACGCGCGTACTGACGGAGACCATTTTCGAACTGATGGGGATTGCGCCGACGCTGCACGCCGGTCAGGCTCAGGCGAAGCTGGATGGGCACGAGCCGGTGTTTATTCCTGTCGGTACGCTGTGCCCGCCGCTGGAAAAACAGCTGGCAATGCGCTGGCGGCTGGGCGTGCGTAACAGCGCGCACACGCTGGCGAAGTTAGCGACGCCGTTTGCGGAAGATGCCGCCTTGCGGTTGTCCAGCGTCTCGCACCCGGAGTACGTTCCGCGCGTCGCGAAATTTTTTGCCGACATCGGCGGGCGCGCTTTGCTGATGCACGGCACGGAAGGGGAGGTGTATGCCAATCCACAGCGTTGCCCGCAAATCAGCCTGATCGACCGTTCCGGCGTGCAGGTGCTTCAGGATCGCCAGAGCGAGATGCCCGACGAGCCGGTGCCGCTGCCTGCGGCAAAAGACCCGGAAACCACCGCCCGCTGGATTGAGCGCTGCCTGGCGGGAAGCGAGCCGATCCCGGCTTCCCTGAAAATTCAGATGGCGTGCTGCCTGGTGGCTACGGGAGAAGCGGCGACGTTAACGGAAGGGCTTGCGCGGGTAGCGCAGCATTTTTAAACGTCAGGCAAAAAAAAGCCCGTCCAGTGGCGGACGGGCGAACAAGGGTAACACAGGTTCAATGAGGGTTGGAGCAGTGTGTCTGTCGGCAAACAGACGGGTATAACAGAAACACGTGAAATTATTTGTAGATAACAGCGGTGCCGCTCATTTTGTTGTTGTTGGTTGCGGAAGTGATGCTATAACCGGTTGCGCCGGCAGCTGCCGCTTTCTCAGCCAGTTTCGCTTCCAGGCCATCCAGAGTGGTGGCGCCTTCCGCAGAAACAACACCGATTTTATTCATGCTTTGCGCCTGGGAAGCCGTTACCGGCTCGGCAGCGAAAACGCCAAATGAAAGGGTAGACAGAGCGATAGCAGCAACAGCATATTTGATATTTTTCATGATTAATCTCTCGCAGGTTATTCTTGTGTAGTAAGACGTTGTTCCGTCGATGTGATAAGTATCACGGTTTTTTGCGGGAGATAAAATCGAATAGAATTGACGTCATCCATCAAATAATTTGAATGACAAATAACTTATTGATTATTAATAAATTCAAAACATGGATTTACGCTTCTTGCCGTTTCACTTTACAGAAGAGAGAGTAACGGCACATTTTGCCACGCAGAAGGTGAAAAAGCATGAGAGTAAAAGAACATGCTTACGCTGTTGTTTTACGTAAAGAAAAGTTAGCGTAACTGGCTATCTTTCGATCCTCTGCGATTATATCCTGAGAATGTTGCGTTATGTAAATCTTTCTCCTGCTGGCAGGCAATGCATAGCCTCACTCCCGGAACGGCTTTACGCCGCGCTTCCGGGATAGGATCGCCGCACTCTTCACATTCATACAGGCTTTCGCCTTGAGGAATTTCGCCGCGAGCGCGGGCGACAGCATCTTCAATAGTATTGTTGATTTGTTCATTAACGGCGTCGTCGTTCGCCCACCCGGATGCCATATACCGGTTCCTCCCCCTTTATTCCACACGGTAAGTGTAGTGAATATGGGGTCAAAAATCGTACAGTCAATAGCGCAGAAGTAGGCCGGTACATCAGTCAGCGAAAAACACCAGTGAATGAAAAAGACGGGGGGACGTTTTCCATGCTAAGGAAAACTGCATTCGGTGGGAATGCAGTTACCTGGTAGGGGGTTATTTGTAGATAGTGGCAGTGCCATACATTTGGTTATCGCCACCGGCAGAATTGACGACAAAACCTTTGGCGCCTTGTTCACGCGCTTTTTCTGCCAGTTTATTTTCAAGTTCGCTCAGCGTCGTCGCGCCCGTCGCCGAGACGGTCCCGGCGGGTCTGAGCTGGCCTGCTTCTGAGCTGCTAAGCGGCTGCGCGGCGAATGCACTAAAACTCATGCCAGTGAGCAGAGCAGCAGCCAGTACGGTGAGGCATTTTTTCATAACGGCATCCTCTTAGAAACAACAGGTGGTGCCTCATAAGTTTAGGACGTTGATGACGCAAAATTAACGCAAAAAATTGATTATGATGTGCTTGTTTTTTGAACGATATTTTTTGACGAATATTGACAAATCAATGACATACAGATTGTTGATTTTCCAGGATTTTGTCGCTAAGCGCTGCGGAGCGACCCGTGTTCGTCTGCGGTATAAGCGGGCTTTCTCCGTCAGGTTTGTTTACCGCGTTGCGTTATGCGAGTATCTTACGCCGCTGCTAAAAGGAGAATGCCATGTCTGCCCAGAAACCGGGATTGCACCCACGTAATCGCCATCATCATCGTTACGATCTCGCGACGTTATGCCAGGTCACGCCAGAACTGGCGCAATTTCTTACCCGTACGCCTGCGGGTGAGCAAAGCGTTGATTTCGCGAATCCTCTGGCAGTCAAGGCGCTCAATAAAGCGCTGCTGGCGTATTTTTATCAGGTGGCAAACTGGGATATTCCCGAAGGCTTTCTGTGCCCGCCGGTGCCAGGCCGCGCCGATTATATTCACCATCTGGCGGATCTGCTGGGCGAAACCACAGGCGCGATTCCGGCGGATGCGAGCGTGCTGGATGTGGGGACAGGAGCGAACTGCATTTACCCGCTTATCGGCGTGCATGAATACGGCTGGCGCTTTACCGGCAGCGAAGTCCATGCGCAGGCGCTGGCCAGCGCCCAGGCGATCATCAGCGGCAACCCAGGCTTAACCCGATCGATTCGTCTGCGTCGGCAGAAAGATCCTGCGGCAATCTTCAACGGCATCATTCATAAGAATGAACAGTATGACGCCACGCTGTGCAATCCGCCGTTCCACGATTCGGCGGCTTCTGCCCGTGCGGGAAGTGAGCGCAAACGTCGCAATCTGGGGCAGGATAAAAACGATGCCCTGAATTTTGGCGGCCAGCAGCAGGAACTCTGGTGCGAAGGCGGGGAAGTGGCGTTTATCAAAACGATGATCGCGGAAAGCCAGGCTTTTGGCCGCCAGGTAATGTGGTTCACCACGTTAGTGTCGCGCGGCGAAAATTTGCCGCCGCTGTACCGCGCGCTGACGGACGTCGGGGCGGTAAAAGTGGTCAAAAAGGAGATGGCCCAGGGGCAAAAGCAGAGTCGCTTTATTGCCTGGACCTTTATGGATGACGATCAGCGTCGCCGCTTTATGGCGCGTAAGCGCTAAAGCGTGGGTTCGCTCGGCGGCAGGGGGTCTGTCGCTGGCGCCTGACTGATCGTCGGTGCGGGCAGTACCTGATACGTTTGCACCGGCGCGCGAACGCCTGCCAGATCGAAATGTTTTTTCACCTGGCTGTCGAGCGCGAAGCGTACCGTCCACTGTTTTAAGGGCAAGGTGGTAAAGGAGACCCGCAGCGTAAAAGCGGTATTGGTCAGCCCGACGATCCCGGAGAATGACGGTTCTCCGATAATCAACCCGCGAATATCTTCCGTCTCCATCACCGCAGCCACCGCGTCCTTCAATGCCTGATTGGCTTTATCCGCATCTTCATGGCGATCCACGTCATAGTTAGCCACGACCGAACCAATGCCGCGCACAAAGTTCGCGAAGGTAGTAATCGAAGACCACGGAATAATGTGGTACGCCCCGGTATCCTGACGCACGCCTACCGAGCGAATCGACATTCGTTCCACCGTACCGGTCAGCGGGCCGATAGTCACCAGATCGCCGGTATTCATCCCATTTTCAAACTGGATGAATACGCCGGTAATTATATCTTTCACCAGCGTTTGCGAACCGAACGAAATCGCCAGCCCCAGCGCCCCGGCGCCGGCCAGTAAGGGGGCAATGTTCACGCCAATCTCTGACAGCACGATCATGATTGTGATTGTACTGATGATCACCGCCAGGGCGTTACGAAACAGCGTAAGCAGGGTTCGGGTACGCGCGCTGGGCAAGGGGCGGCCGTGAATATCTGACGCCAGGCGGTTCTCAATCAGGCTGGCGAGGATGGTCCATCCGACCGCAGAGAAAAAGAGGATCAGCGCAATGCGGATCAGAATATCGACGGTTTTTTCTCCCGCGCCGTTGTGCAGCCAGTTCCAGAAGTCGAATAACCCCCAGGCGTTGAGCAACAGCATGATCGCCACGCAAACCGTCAAGATTCGCGCGGCTTTCAGGGCGGTTGACAGCCAGCCGTTCAGCCGTTTTTGCAGCTCAGGATAGTTGCGCTGCGTAGGGGGCGACAGCGTAATGGTTTTGGCTATCCAGCGTGAGAACATGCCGGAAACAAACGCGGCGACACCGATAATGAGCAGGCTGCGTACCGTCGCGCCCATCATAAACTTCAGGCTGTTGCCCGGGTCGAACAATGAGAAGAAAAACAGCACGATAAAATAGGCGCTGGCCAGCCAGTGCCACACCAGCGCGAAGGCGCGAATAAACAGACTGAAAAAGGCCAGCGACCGTTCCGCGAGATTCAGCAGATGTTGGGTGATCTCTTTTTTGTTTTTGAAGATCAGATACAGCGCCCACAGCGTAATGCACAGCATGATGATGACGTTTGCCATCGCGCCGACCTGGACGTTGACCTGGTTGGAGATGATCGGTACGGCGACGATCAGACCATAGCCGATCAGGCTACTGAGCGAACTCAGACGGCGATTCCAGTAGCGCGCGCTGGCGTCCTGAATCGTGAACGGACGCAACTCCGCTACGTTAGAGCAAAAGATCAGGCGCAGAATGGCTTTGAAAAACTCAATCAGGGCAAACGCGTTCAGGAACAGACTTTGTTGAAAGGCGATGGTTCGGCTGCCGGCGTTCATTCTGTCGCTCAGTATCTGCCCGACAAACAGGGTCAACGCCAGCAGGAGCAGATCGATGATAAATGCGCCGATAATCATTGCGGGAAGCTGTAGCCAGTTGCTGCGGTCGCGATTTTTTTTGCGCGCCCACTGACCCATTTCGCGATACAGCGGCAGTGCGCAAAGTCGTATCAGCCAGTAAAAGACAAACACCGAGGCTGCCAGCATCAGGAAGTGGGTCAGGGCATTGGTAAATGTCTGCGTGTTAAACGGCTTATGCGGCGAGTCGGTGATGTTACGATAAAGCTGGGCAAAGCGCCCGGAGAGGGCTTCTCCGTAACGCCGGCTGATGTCGGTTACATTTTCCAGTACCGTTTTTTCTTCCGTAACCGTGGGCGGCGTTATCGTGGGGACGGGCTCTGGCGGCGGCGTGGCGGCGACTTTTCGTAGCTGGTCGATGAGCTCCTTGCGAGAGGTCTCGTTCTCCAGCACATCCGCCAGCGCCGCGTAGGCGGCTTTCTTTTGTTCGACATCGGGTTCAGCCGCAGGCGCGGCCTCCTGACTGCCTGAGGCGTCCGTTGTGACGCCGGGGATCGCGACCGCATGCGCGGGGGCGCCCAGCAGTAAAAAGAGGATGAACAGGATCCGCCGCATGACTCCTCCTGTGAGAAATATAAGCAAAAAGATAAGTATAGATGCTTAAAGGGGAGGGATTTGAAATGGGAGGATTCCGGGGAAATCCTCCCTTCCGGGCGGAAGGGAGGGGCATGCCTCAGGAAACGTGCTGCAAGAACTCCTGCAAACGCTGGCTGGGCGGATTTTCAATCAGGGTTTGCGGATTACCGTCTTCCGCAATGCGCCCTTTATCGATGAAAATCAGACGGGAGGCCACTTTCTCGGCAAAGCCGATTTCGTGGGTCACAATGACCATTGTCATCCCTTCTTCCGCCAGATCCTGCATGACTTTCAGCACTTCGTGACGCAGTTCCGGGTCCAGCGCGGAGGTCGGTTCATCAAACAGCATCATTTTCGGCTTCACCGCCAGCGCGCGGGCAATCGCCACACGCTGCTGCTGACCGCCGGAAAGTTCGGAAGGGTAGTGATGCGCGCGCTCTGCCAGCCCGACTTTCGCTAATAACTCTTTGGCCTGCTTTTCGGCATCTTCTTTCTTCGCGCCGCGCACGCGCAGTGGCCCGAACATGACGTTTTCCAACGCCGTCAGATGCGGGAAGAGATAGAACTGCTGGAACACCATGCCGGCTTCCTGACGGATTAACCGCTCATCCACCTTCGGGTCGTTCACTTTCAGACCATCAACAATCAACTCGCCGGACGTGATCTCTTCCAGTTTGTTGATGCAGCGCAGCAGAGTGGACTTCCCGGAGCCGGATGGCCCGATGATGACCACCACTTCACCCTGTTTGATGTTCAGATCAATATTGTGCAGCACCTGGGTTGGCCCAAAATGCTTGGAGACGTTTTTAAATTCAATCACAGGATTTTCATCCTTCTTTCCAGACGACGCAGAATGAAGCTCAGTACCAGCGTAATGATCAGATAGAACACCGCAACGGCACTCCAGATTTCCAGCGCGCGGAAGTTACCGGCGATGATTTCCTGCCCCTGACGAGTCAGTTCGGCGACGCCGATAACAATAAACAGCGAGGTATCTTTGATGCTGATAATCCACTGATTACCGAGCGGCGGCAGCATACGGCGCAGCGCGAGCGGTAAAATAACGTGGCGAATGGTTTCGCCGCGAGACAGCCCTAACGCCAGGCCCGCTTCGCGAAAACCTTTGTGGATAGACAGCACCGCACCGCGCGTGATTTCTGCAATGTACGCGCCCGAGTTAATCATGATGGTGACAACGGCGGCGCTGAAGGGATCAATTCGCAGATCGTTAAACGCCATCGGCAACGCGAAGTAGATAAACATCACCTGCACAACGATAGGCGTACCGCGAATCACTTCGATAAAGACCAGCGCAACGTGGTTGGCGATCCAACCACCAAAGGTGCGTGCAAAACCCGCAAGCAGCCCGATGACCAGGCCGCCAGCCAGACCAAGGATTGAAATCCACAGGGTCATTTTGGCGCCTTCAATCAATAGCGGGATGGCGGGCCAGATGGCACTCCAGTCAAACTCCATAAATTGTTCCTGTTACCGTGGTGAAAATACTCAAAGGCCTGTACGCCCGGTAAGCGCAAGCGCCACCGGGCGTAACGAGCTAAAATACAGCGTTATTATTTAGGTTCAGTACCGAACCATTTTTTGTAGATTTCGTTATAGGTGCCGTTTTCACGCAGCGTTTTCAGCGCGCCGTTCACTTTCTCACGCAGTTCGTCGCTGCCTTTCGGGAAGGCGATGCCGTATTGCTGCGCTTCCAGAGACTCACCTACCGCTTTGAACTGACCATTGCCCGCGGTTTTGATGAAATAGAGGATGTTTGGCGTATCGTGCAGAACGGCGTCCGCACGGTTGGTGCCCAGTTCCATGTAGGCGTTATCGATATTCGGGAACTGACGCAGATCTTTGGTTTTGATGTTTGCTTTCGCGTAATCGACAGAACCGGTGCCGCTCTTCACCGCAACCACTTTGCCGTCGAGGTCTTTCACGCTTTTCACATCGTTGTTATTGGCTTTCACCATGACCAACAGACCGCTTTTGTAATAGCCGTCAGAGAAGTCGATCGCTTTTTTACGTTCGTCGGTGATCGTGATGCCTGCCAGCGCCAGGTCGACGTTTTTGGTTTGCAACGCCGGGATGATGCCGCTGAAATCCATCGGTTTCAGGGTGTAGTCCAGATTCAGCTCTTTCGCGACAGCGGCCCACAGATCCACATCAAAGCCAACGTATTTGTCGCCCTGTTTGAATTCAAACGGAACGAACGCCGTGTCGGTTGCCACGACGAGTTTCTTATCCGCGGCGTGAGAAGACACCGCAAAAGCCAGGGTAAGTGCAGCCAGTGAAACTTTTAATACAGACTTCATAGCATTTCCTTTTATATCCACGGGGCGATCCCCTGCGAGAACATATGGCGTAATGAAAGAATCGTGCCAATTATGCAACTCATTGTTTTAAAAAGAAGGCATTTCATTTTAATGCACAATAAGCGTGGCAAAACTGACGGATTGCACCGTTTTGGGGCACTGATTTAGTGCAGACCGAATCAGGTGCAAACGGTATGACTATTTAGCGCAAAAATTGTTGCTAAAACAATCTCTCGTTAACGATTGTGTGAGGTGATTATTACAAATATTTTACTTTACGGCGGGGCGGAAGAAATTTGATGCACTATAAAAGTGCAAAACCCCCGCCGAAGCGAGGGTTCATAGGTCTTACTTATCATGCTGCTTATTCGATGTTGGCTTCGATGAACCACAGGAATTTATCGAGGTCGCGGGAAGCCGCGGTAAAGATATCAGCAGTGTCTTCGTCTTTGGCTTCGCTGATGGCTTTACGAACATCATTGGCGACAACAGAGTAACGATCCGCCAGCTCTTTCAGATGATCCTGAACGCTATGGATATCCAGCGGATAGCTTTTCAGCGGTGTTTTGCTGTTAATCACTTGCGTTGTCCCTAATGCCACGCCACCCAGCTGTACGGCACGCTCTGCCATGGTATCAAGGTGGTCGGTCAGCGCTGTACGGAAGCCATCCAGCATCTCATGTACGGCAATAAAGTTAGCACCGCGCATATTCCAGTGAGCCTGCTTAGTGATCAGTGACAGGTCAATGAACTGGATCACCTGACGATTCAGCAACTCAACCGTCGCTTTCTTATCGCTGTCTGATACATCGTTGCGGGTATAAAGCAGATTAGACGCTTTCGTTTTTACCAGTTTAGCGGTACTCATAATCTCATATCCTCTTGATGTTTTGTGTCCCAGGTAATTAACGAAACTAAGTATAGCACCGGTTTTTCATTTTGCTTTTCTGTCTGTGCCTATCACTTTAATAGCGCAGAAAGTGTTTAATATTGAAAATGATTAAAAATCAATACGTTATTAAATTAAGCGTCAGCATGTTAATAATTCTCATTCACTATGAGCGATAAACATAAATAGGTTTGCAGGCAGCAGAAAAATAGCGGAGATAATAATAATGAGAAGGATAAAAGCAATATTCTGCATGATTATGCAAATCATGCAGAATTGTAACGTTAATTAATGTCGACTTGCTGAATTTTCGTTTCCCGCCGGATGGTGAGCGTGGACCCCATCGAGGCGGCAATGATGGCGGCCAGGGCCAGAAGCTGCACCAGCGTCAGCGTTTCTCCCAGGAAAATCATCCCCGAAACGGCAGCCAGCGCGGGCTCCATGCTCATCAGCGTCCCAAACGTTCGCGTGGGCAGTCGCGTCAGCGCGATCATTTCCAGCGAGTAGGGCAGCGCCGTTGACAGCACGGCGACAGCCAGACCCAGCGGGAGAATCGACCAGTGCCATAATGCCTCTCCCGCCTGTAGCGCGCCAACCGGAACGAAAACGATCGCCGCAATGAGCGAGCCTACCGCCACGGTCGCGGGGCCGTGTTCTTCACCCGCCCGCTGCCCGGTCAGAATATAGATAGCCCAGCAGGCGCCTGCGCCGAGCGCCAGCGCGGCACCCGTTAAATCAACATGCGATACGCCCTGACCAAGCGGCAACAGGAACCAGAGTCCAAGCACGGCCAGCACAACCCAGATGAAATCGACAGGCCGTCTGGACGAGAACAGCGCGACCGCCAGCGGCCCGGTGAACTCCAGCGCAACGGCGATGCCGAGCGGCACTGTCTGAATCGACAGGTAAAACAGGTAGTTCATCCCGCCAAGCGACAGACCGTAAAACAGGAGCGGCAGCCGCTGTTCTCTGGCAAAGCGCAGACGCCAGGGCTTAAAGAACGCAATCAGGATTAGCGTGCCTAATGCCAGACGCAGTGCGGTAACGCCCGGCGCCCCGACGAGAGGGAACAGCGATTTCGCCAGCGAGGCTCCGCTCTGAATAGAGGACATCGCAATGAGCAAAACCAAAATAGGCAGCCAGACTGGCTTACGTGACGACCCCGGCATCCTTTCTCCTGTCAATTAATGTCAATAGAAGTAAAAAAGGCAGTGTAATAGAAATAACCTCTGACGGTTGAGTATTCGTTGAAAAAAAATCCCGGAGAATCCGTAAAATATCGATGAATTGATGGATTAATAAACTGCGTAATTAGGAATTATCTGGATGAATGTACCATATTGTGCGCGTAATAATGGTGCACTTCACCGGAAAAGTGATGTTATTTGAAAGAGATAGCGGGTTATGGAAATGTTCTGTTACACGAAAAGACCCGTTAGACATCGCGAATCGCAAAGAGTTTCTCATCAATTTTTGATATATTTATAACTTAGGATTTACTTGAAGCACATTTGAGGTGGTTATGAAAAAAATTGCATGTCTTTCAGCACTGGCCGCTGTTCTGGCTATTTCCGCAGGTACTGCTGTAGCTGCTACTTCTACCGTTACGGGTGGTTACGCTCAGAGCGATGCTCAGGGCGCAGCGAACAAAATGAACGGTTTTAACCTGAAGTATCGCTACGAGCAGGACAACAACCCGCTGGGCGTAATCGGTTCCTTCACCTACACAGAAAAAGATCGTACTAACGGTGCTGGCGATTACAACAAAACTCAGTACTACGGCCTCACCGCCGGCCCTGCTTACCGTCTGAACGACTGGGCAAGCATCTACGGTGTTGTTGGTGTGGGTTACGGTAAATTCCAGACTGCTGCCACCCCGGCTGACAAACACGACACCAGCGACTACGGTTTCTCCTACGGTGCCGGTTTGCAGTTCAACCCGATCGAAAACGTTGCGCTGGACTTCTCCTATGAGCAGAGCCGTATCCGTAACGTGGACGTCGGCACCTGGATCGCCGGTGTTGGTTACCGCTTCTAATCACTTCGGTGATATGAAAAATCCGCCCCTCGGGGCGGATTTTTTTGTCTGATGTGTAGGCCGGATAAGGTATTTATGCCGCCATCCGGCAATGCCTGATGGCGACGCTGAGGCGTCTTATCAGGACTACAGGTTTAGCGCTGTTTGGTACTAAAAATATCCGTACCCAGATGGTTGTAATCCACCTTCTGCAACTTGAAGTTGGTGATGAAGACCGGCCCGGCTTTCTGCTCAGAGATAAAACGGTATTTGGTTTTAATCTCTTTCGCGCTGATCCCCGTCCATTGCGAGAAAAAGCCTAAGAAATCATTTGCCGAGCGGCGCGCTTTAATCACGCGATGCGCTTTGTCATCGCTGGAAAGTACCATAAACGGCACCTGAAAATTCTGCTGATACCTGTCGTCATGCGCCAGATACTGCACCTCTTTCCCGCGCTCTTTAAATGCGAGGCCATGATCCGAGAAGTAGACCATAGAGAAGCTGTCGCCGCTGTTACGCAACTGCGCGTACAGTTTTCCCAGCAACGCGTCCGTTTGGGTCATAGTGTACAGGTAGCAAGAGGTCTCTTTCGACTGCACGAAAACGTCGTATTTTCCCTGCGTGCGATCGCAGGCCTGCGGGTGCGAGCCCATCAGGTGCAGCACGATTAACTGCGGCTGCGTGCGTTCTGTTTCCAGTACCTGAGCGGTCATTTTTAACAGCGCATCGTCACGCGTATTCTTGTCGGCTTCGAAGTCTCCGCTTTTCAGGAAGTGCGCTTCATCGGCTCGTTTCGCGATGCTGGCGATAGCCGTATCGTATTCGCCGATTTGCCCCTGATTCGAGAACCACCAGGTCTGGAAACCGGCACGGTTGGCCAGCGTCACGAAGTTATCCTGGAATTGCGGCTTGTTGTCGACCACGCGGTTGAGCGTTAAACCGAGCGATTTTTGCGTTGAGCCGCTGGCGGCAACGTAATCCATGAAAAAATAACCATTGGCGGTACTGGAAAACGGGGTGTTATCCCAGTGACCGCCGAATGCGCCCATTGCGTCACGCCGCGCGCTTTCACCGATCACCACCACGTAGGTATGGTATCGGGGCTTAACCGCAGTGACCGTCCAGGTATCCTTCATCCCGGATAGCTTCGCCATCCGCTCTTGCTCCTCAATCACCTCATTGTTGTTGACGATGACATCCTTCACGAAGCGAAAAACCGGGTAGCCGGTGTCTTTTAATTTAAACACGC
Organism: Citrobacter sp. CK180; assembly: GCF_030333655.1. Taxonomy (NCBI): domain Bacteria; kingdom Pseudomonadati; phylum Pseudomonadota; class Gammaproteobacteria; order Enterobacterales; family Enterobacteriaceae; genus Citrobacter; species Citrobacter sp. CK180. The sequence continues at coordinate 137,865 of NZ_JAOWFM010000056.1, forward strand.
CGCCCCACGCCAGGTTTTGCACCGGCGCGACAAAAAAGGCGATGACGCTGAACAGCAGACACACGCTGTCCACAACGCGCCAGGCTTTTTTCTCCGTCTCTTGCTTACGGCGAACGGCAATCACGCCCAGTGCAAAGATAAAGAGGCCTACCAGATAGTTGTACCACGGGAAGATGGTCAGGATTTCGGTGGACTCTTCCACGTTGGTCGAATGCAGCGCCAGCAGCGTATTAAAGTTTGGCGAGCCGTAGGCCTGGCCGAACGGGAAATACATGGCGGCGATCAGCGAGCATAGCCCGATCAACACCTTTTGCGCGCGCGGCGCGGCGCGCCAGAACAACAGCAATAGGCAGGTAAAGGCCGCTGTATAGAACAGGCTAAACGGGTAGCCCGACGCGAGGTTAATCAGCAGCGACTGTAAAAAGTAGAAGCCAGTCCACGGGCTAATGGCCCTGCTGCGGGCAATAAGCGAGTCTTTGAGGGTTAAATTCATATGCCACTATTGCAAAAACGCCATGTGCTCACCCTGGCGTTAAGGGTCAATACCTGCCGGAAAGTGCGTGAAGAGGGGATGGGGTCCGCATCTGCGAGCCGCAATATATGCAGGGCTGCGCAACGATAGAGCGTGTGTATAAGAAGGTCAACTACTACAAGGAAAATGTTTTGCGAAGGGGGCAGCAAAACCGACAAAAAGAAAGGGTATTGAGATAAAACCCAGCGCGAGCGCGCCTTGATGCGAGAAGATTGCGTCAAAATGGAGCGGCGTACCGCGACGCCGCGTTATTTTGACGAGGGCTGATCCTGCTCGGGTTTGCCGTTGATCATGTCACACAGCATGGACAGCAGCATTAACCGTACTTTAAAGGGAGAGTGGCTAAACACGCGCATACACCTCTTAAATTCGTTCATAGAAACCTCCTGACTTTACGATCCCATCAATCCGTGAGGGATGCCTGCATTACATACAGATATAGCACAGGCTATATTATATAGCTATTGCTAAAACGTTAAATTTTTGAGCCTGTGCAACTCTGGTTTACAATGGACCCACTCCAGCCAGATGCAATTAACGCGTCACAGTAACGAGGAAGCAGAATGAGTCGTCGCGCAGGTACGCCAACAACAAAAAAAGTGACGCAATTAGTGAATGTCGAAGAACACGTCGAAGGGTTCCGCCAGGTCAGGGAAGCGCATCGCCGTGAACTGATTGATGACTACGTTGAGCTGATTTCCGATTTAATTATCGAGGTCGGTGAAGCGCGTCAGGTTGATATGGCGGCGCGACTTGGCGTTTCCCAGCCGACGGTCGCCAAGATGCTCAAGCGTCTGGCGTCGGTAGGGCTTATCGAAATGATCCCCTGGCGCGGGGTATTCCTGACCGCAGAAGGCGAGAAGCTGGCGCAGGAAAGCCGTGAACGCCACCAGATCGTGGAAAACTTTTTACTGGTGCTGGGCGTCAGCCCGGAAATCGCACGCCGCGATGCGGAAGGGATGGAGCACCATGTAAGCCAGGAAACGCTTGAGGCTTTCCGCCTGTTTACGCAAAAGCACGGAACGCCTTCTGAATGAGTTTTCCTTTTCTGCGGGCATTAAGACGCGATCGTTTCCTGCTGTTATTACTTCTTGTCGGGGCCGGACTCAGTTTGTTCGTCCCGTTTACTCCCCGCACCTGGCCGGGTGCAATTGACTGGCACACCATTATTACGCTGAGCGGTTTGATGCTGCTGACCAAAGGCGTTGAGCTGAGCGGATATTTTGATGTGCTGGGCCGCAGAATGGTTCGTCGTTTTAAAACGGAACGCCGTCTGGCAATGTTTATGGTGCTGGCGGCGGCGGTGCTGTCAACGTTCCTGACCAACGATGTGGCGCTGTTTATCGTCGTTCCGCTGACCATTACCCTGAAAAGACTGTGTGCGATTCCGGTAAATCGGCTGATTATCTTTGAGGCGCTGGCGGTCAACGCCGGTTCGCTGCTCACGCCGATTGGCAATCCGCAAAATATTTTGTTGTGGGGGCGTTCTGGCCTTTCATTTGCGGCTTTTGTCTGGCAGATGGCGCCGCTTGCCGCCGTGATGATGCTGACGCTGTTGGTGCTGTGCGGCCTTTGTTTTCCGGGGCAGGCGTTGCAATACCATACCGGTACGCGCGCCCCTGAGTGGCAACCGCGCCTGGTGTGGAGCTGCTCTGGGTTGTATATCGTGTTTCTGACCGCGCTTGAACTGAAGCAGGAACTCTGGGGGCTGGCGATTGTGGCGGCAGGGTTCATCGTCCTGGCGCGCCGCGTGGTACTGAGCGTCGACTGGACGTTGCTGCTGGTGTTTATGGCGATGTTTATCGACGTGCATTTATTGATACAGCTACCGGTGTTACAGGGCGTACTGCGCCATGTTGAAACGCTCTCTGCGCCGGGGCTTTGGCTGACTGCGCTCGGTCTGTCGCAGTTTATCAGCAATGTGCCCGCCACGATTTTATTGCTCAACTACGTTCCACCGACCGCGTTGCTGGCCTGGGCGGTTAATATCGGTGGTTTTGGTTTGCTACCGGGATCGCTGGCGAATCTGATTGCATTGCGGATGGCAAATGATCGGCGTATCTGGTGGCGGTTTCATTGGTATTCGTTGCCGATGCTGCTCTGGGCGGCGCTGGTGGGATATGGATTGTTGCTGCTGAAGTGATGGCCCGATGGCGCTATGCTTATCGGGCCGACGCGGTAGGCCGGGTAAGGCGAGAGTCGCCACCCGGCACATTGCTTTGATCAGTTCAGACGAACCGGCATACCGGAACGGTTCTGAACGGCCTGCTCAACCACAGACTGATCGACATCAGGCTGGCTGGTGACGCTCTGAACGCTTTTGTTCAGGTTAATCGGTACGATCTCGCCGCCTTCGAACTGTGCTTCAGTGGTAGACAGAGGGTTATGGACTTCAATGTAACGGCTGCCATCTGGCTCAGTGGTCGCTTTCACCGGCTCGTCGATAAACTGTACGCGGGTGCCGACCGGCACATTTTCAAACAGGAACTTGATGTCGTCGTTACGCAGACGGACGCAGCCGTGGCTGACGCGCAGGCCGATACCGAAGTTAGCGTTGGTGCCATGAATCGCATACAGACGACCAATGTACAGCGCGTACAGACCCATCGGGTTATCCGGGCCAGCCGGTACGACGGCAGGCAGCGGTTCGCCCGCCGCGCGGTATTCGGCATGCATTTTCGCCGTCGGCGTCCAGGTCGGGCCTGCTTTCTTACGCTCAACTTTCGTTGTCCAGTTGATTGGCGTGTCTTTCCCTAACTGACCGATACCAATCGGCAGGACGATCACCGTGTTGGTGCCTTTCGGGTAGTAGTACAGACGCATTTCCGCACTGTTAATGACAATGCCTTCATGCACGGTGTCCGGCAGGATCAGCTGCTGAGGAATGTTCAGCACCGTACCGCCTTTTGGCAGGAAGGTATCAACACCCGGGTTCGCTTCCAGCATGTTAGACAGCCCCATCTGGTATTCAGCCGCAAAATACTCCAGTGGTTGGGTATTGCCTTCCGGGATAGTGATCACCTGGTTTTGACCAACGACGCGACTGCCATCGGTCGGTAAAGGATAAGTCACCGCTGAGGCGGTGCTGCAAAAGCCAACTACAGCGAGGGCCGCCGCGAAAAACGTTGTTAATTTCATATTCATGTTATGCGAGATTCAGTGCCTGGCAGGCTATTGGGTTGAGAATTCTGTCATGTTGGGAGCGCATTATATGTGCATTCCCGTTAAGTGGGAATTCAGATGTGTACGAAATCACATTTTTTTCCCGTGAGGACAATTTTAGCGGCTTACCGTGAGGCGCGATCTTATTTAAGACTTGTGGCATAATAAGCGGTTTGTCACATATTTTTCAGGATACGCCAGTGTTAGTTTCCAGCAACGTCACCATGCAGTTCGGCAGCAAGCCGCTGTTTGAAAATATTTCCGTCAAATTTGGCGGCGGCAACCGTTACGGCCTGATTGGCGCCAACGGTAGCGGTAAATCCACCTTTATGAAAATCCTCGGCGGCGATCTCGAACCGACGCTGGGCAACGTCTCTCTCGATCCGAACGAGCGTATCGGTAAGCTGCGCCAGGATCAGTTTGCCTTCGAAGAGTTCAGCGTACTCGACACGGTGATCATGGGGCATGTTGAACTGTGGGAAGTGAAACAGGAACGCGACCGCATCTACGCGCTGCCGGAAATGAGCGAAGAAGATGGCTATAAAGTGGCCGATCTGGAAGTGAAATACGGCGAAATGGATGGTTACTCTGCCGAAGCGCGCGCGGGCGAACTGCTGCTGGGCGTGGGTATTCCGGTTGAGCAGCACTACGGCCCGATGAGCGAAGTCGCGCCAGGCTGGAAGCTGCGTGTCCTGCTGGCGCAGGCGCTGTTTTCCGACCCCGATATCCTGCTGCTTGATGAACCGACCAACAACCTCGACATCGACACGATCCGTTGGCTGGAGCAGGTACTGAACGAACGTGACAGCACCATGATCATCATTTCGCACGACCGTCACTTCCTGAATATGGTGTGTACGCATATGGCGGATCTGGATTACGGCGAACTGCGCATTTACCCGGGTAACTACGACGAGTATATGACTGCTGCCACCCAGGCGCGTGAACGCCTGCTGGCCGATAACGCCAAGAAAAAGGCGCAGATTGCAGACCTGCAATCTTTCGTCAGCCGCTTTAGCGCTAACGCGTCTAAGTCTCGCCAGGCAACGTCTCGTGCCCGTCAGATTGATAAAATTAAGCTTGATGAGGTGAAGGCCTCCAGCCGTCAGAACCCGTTCATCCGTTTTGAACAGGATAAGAAGCTGTTCCGTAACGCGCTGGAAGTGGAAGCGCTCGCGAAAGGCTTTGATAACGGCCCGCTGTTCAAGGGCGTTAATCTGCTGCTGGAAGTGGGCGAAAAACTTGCGGTACTCGGGACTAACGGCGTGGGTAAATCCACGTTGCTGAAAACGCTGGTGGGCGATCTGGCGCCGGATAACGGCACCGTGAAGTGGTCAGAGAACGCGCGCATTGGGTATTACGCGCAGGATCACGAATATGAGTTCGAAAATGACCTGACGGTGTTTGAATGGATGAGTCAGTGGAAGCAGGAAGGCGATGACGAGCAGGCTGTACGCAGCATTCTTGGCCGTCTGTTGTTCAGCCAGGACGATATCAGAAAACCGGCGAAGGTGCTCTCCGGTGGTGAAAAAGGGCGTATGTTGTTCGGTAAGCTGATGATGCAGAAACCGAATATCCTGGTGATGGACGAACCGACCAACCACCTGGATATGGAATCGATCGAATCGCTGAACATGGCGCTGGAGATGTATCAGGGCACCCTGATTTTCGTTTCTCACGACCGTGAGTTTGTTAGCTCGCTGGCGACGCGCGTGCTGGAAATTACGCCGCAGCGTGTGGTGGACTTCAGCGGCAACTACGAAGATTATCTGCGTAGTAAAGGGATCGATGGCTAAAAAAAGCCCGGTGGCGCTACGCTTACCGGGCCTACGCTACAGTTTGTAGGCCGGGTAAGGCGAAGCCGCCACCCGGCAATTTTCAGAGCACCCACTCACTCCCTTCAACGCCATTCACCCGCAGCGTACGTTTTTCCCCTACCGGTAACGATACCTTCAACGTGTTCCATGCCGGACGATAGTCGCCACGCGCGTTGATCTTCAGGTTGACGGTCGCCCCATCGCACACCATCTCCCACTCCACCCACAGGGCATTGCCTGTCTGATAACCCCAGCTTTCGCCATCGTCTTCAAACAGCAGACCGGACGTTGCCCCCACGCCTTTGACCGGGAACAGTTTCAGCTCGCGGGTATCGTCGCGTTCAGCGCTGACATGGGTGATCCGTTCGCTCAGCGGCAGACCTGCACCGGCGCGTACCAGCAGCGGCAGTTTTTCCAGCGGCGCGTTCAGCGTGATCCACTGGCCGCCAGAGAACCATTCGTGGCTATCGAAATCGTACCAGCCGGTTTCGTTATCCGGCAGCCAGACGCGGCGTTCACGTTGACCAGGTTCCACCACGCTCGCCACCAGAATATCGCGGCCAAGCAGGAAGTCGTCGCACTCTGCGAAGGTTTGCGCGTCGTGCTCGTGGTCGAGGAAAGTGGGGCGCAGCATCGGCTCGTCGTCGGCGTGCGCCTGCCACAGCAGCGTGTAGAAGTAGGGCAGCAGACGGTAACGTAGCTCAATCGCGCTACGAATCGCCGGCGTCACGCCCGGGTACATCCACGGCTCATTCACCGTATGATCGTCATTCCATGAGTGGATGGTAAAGCGAGGGTGCATCACGCCGTTCTGTACCCAGCGCACGAACAGCTCCGCATCCGGTTTATCGCCAGAGAAACCGCCGACGTCGTGACCCACGTTATACAGCCCGGACAGACTCATCCCCAGCCCCATGCGGGTGTTGTAGCGCAGGGTATCCCAGCTGGTGCGGTTATCGCCGCTCCAGGTTTGCACGTAACGCTGCATCCCGGCGCAGCCGGAACGGGAGATCAGGTATGGGCGTTTTTCCGGCGCAAAGCGCTGCTGCGCTTCCAGCGAGGCGCGCATCATCAACAGCGGCATGACCGGGCGAATATGTTTGATGGCGATTTCGCGGCCAAAGCCGTGGCAGCGGGCTTCGCCATCCCACACTTCGAACTCGTTGTTGTCGTTCCAGGTGGAGTCGATCCCCATCTCCAGCAACTGCGTGGTGACGCCTTCCTGCCACCAGGCGACGGTTTGCGGATTGGTGAAATCAAGGTTAGAACCTTCGTCATCCCAGAAACTTGAACGTTCCGGCGCGTCGGTTTCCGAATCACGAATAAATAACCCTCTTTCCGCGACTTCGTTGTAGCGCGGGTGATCCTGCAACAGACACGGTTTAATGTTGGCTGCCAGCTTCAACCCCGCATCGTGGAATGCCTGGGTCATCACTTTCGGCTGCGGCACCTTGTCGTAGTTCCAGTTAAAGACGTAGCGTTTGCCGTTAATGGAGGTGTAGCCAGATGAAAGCTGGAACGAATCGCACGGAATCGCGTGTTCATTGCACAGACGGATAAAGTTCATCAGCTGGTTTTGCGCGTCCGGCGCATCGGTGTAATGCATGGTCGAGCCGCTGTAACCCAGGCTCCACTTCGGCCCGAACAGGGTTTTCCCCGTCAGGCGCACAAAGGCTTTGGTGACATCCAGCACACGCTTGCCGGTAAAGATGTAGTAATCGATATCGCCCGCTTCCGCCTGCCAGCGGCGATAGGCGGTGTGATAGTTGTCGATTTCATTGCCCAGATCCAGCCAGCAGCTGCTCAGGTTGTCGTAAAACAGACCGTAGCTGACGTCATCGCGGCGGGCGATGGTGAATGGAATATGTTTGTACAGCGGATCGGTGCTGACCGCGTTATAGCCCATCGCGTCAAGGTTGCGCATCTCATAGCGTTGGCCGTTGCGTTGCAGGTCGCCCGCTTTCTCGCCCAGACCGTAAAAACGTTCATCTTTACGGCGGCTTAAATAGTGCGCCACGCCGTCGCCGTGAGCGTTCAGCAGATAGGCGCTGGTGGGGCGGTCGTTGACCAGCGGCTGCCAGTCGCCCCCCTCATCGCGATAGTGCCACTCCAGCCACAGCGGCTGGTGGACGGTCACGCGCAGTTGCTCAGTGGCGACAATCAGTGCGCCATCCTGCTGCGTCAGTTGCCAGGCCGGGCAGCTAAAGCCGCTGACATCCTCACGGCTGCGGCCTGCCCACGGCACATCCTGCGCCGGGGCGATACTCCAGGTTCTGTCTAATGCCAGTTCGCCTTTACGTTTGATCAGCACGCGAAACAGATTTTCTTCCAGTACGTACAGGCACAGATGGTGTTGACCATCGACCAGCAGTTCCAGATGATGGGCCGACTGTTTCTCTACAATCCAGTTTTTCAGGGTTTTCATACGCAATACATCCACTATCAGGCGCGCTTGGCGCGACGTTCAGCAATAAATGCCACCAGGAAAACAGCGCCAATCAGGTCAAAGAACCCCATGGCGATAAAGAGCGGGTTAAAGCCGATTTTGTCGGCGGTAACGCCAATTAACAGAGAGAAGAGGAAGCTGGCGATCCACGCCGCAGAGCCGCGCATTCCGTTGACGGTCGCCATCTGGCCTTTATCAAACGACTCCACGACCAGCGCGCTTAGCATGCAGGAGATGATCTGATGACCGAAGCCGCCGATGGAGATCAGCACGATGGTGATATACGGATCGCGGGTAATGGCCACGATGCCGAGAGAAATCATCAGAAACGCGCCGGTCACGGAGCTTGCCACCACGGAGTTAACGCGAGAGCAGCCAAACAGACGGGTATACAGGCGGGTGAGATAGCCGCTCGCCACGCTGCCGAGATCGGCGGCGAGGAACGGCAGCCAGGCAAACATGGCGATCTGCTTCAAGTCCATGCCGTGTTCCTTCGCCAGATACAGCGGCACCCAGAAGCTCAGCACCGCCCAGGCCGGTTCTGCCATAAAAGCCGGGATCGCGATACCGTAGAAACGTTTATTTTTCGACACGGTTTTCAGCGCGGTCAGGAAGGGCAGTTTCACGGCCGGAGGCTCGTTATCCTGCTTGATATACTCCAGTTCCTCTTCACTCAGGTTCGGGTGCTGTTCCGGGTTATGGTAGAACGCCCACCACAGGATCACCCACAGCAGCGCCAGCACGCCGGTAAACATAAATGCGCCCTGCCAGCCGAATGAGGCGTGCGCGAAGTAGATGATTGGCGGCGCCAGCATGGCGCCAATTGAGAAGCCGACGCCCGCCCAGCCCGCCGCGACCGGACGCTCTGATTTCGGGAACCATTCGCCGATGGTTTTGGCGTTGGCTGGCGTAGCGGCCGCTTCAGATGCGCCCATAAAGAAGCGCAAAATCGCCAGATGCAGCCAGCTTCCGGCGCCCGCATGGAAGATACACATCAGCGCCCAGATCCCGGCGCAGACCATAAAGCCAATCTTCAGGCCAATCACATCGATCAGCCAGCCGCACAGGGGCTGGAAAATGGTGTAGGCAATCTGGAACGCGCCGACAATCCAGGAGTATTGCTCGGTGGTGATCCCCAGACTCTCTTTTAGCTCCGGCGCCAGGATACCCAGCGAGTTACGCGTGATGTAGTTAACGGTCACACCCAGTAAGAACAGCACCAGCACATACCAGCGCAAATTTTTGATGACGCGGCGGGTTTTACTCGCGGCGACAGTGTTATTGATGTCCTGACTCATTTCTTTTCTCCACAAGACGGACGGTAGGGGAAATAAACGTTTGGGTGTCACACAAATTTTGTTATCTCATTGAAAGTTATCTTTTTATTTATTCTTAGTTGCTATACAACTAGTATGTAAGTTGTGTGACAAGTTCAGGTTAAGTGAGAAAATGGGCGGGCAATAGTGGATTTTGTGCAAGTTTTCTCATTACTAACGGTATCGCTCTGGCAAGATGGACGTTAAGCCAGTTATTTCCCTGTTTGTGCGTTATGAAAATTTTTTCATTTAGCAAATGGAGCAAGATCACAAAATGGATAAAAGGCTCAAAATCAGCGAAATTGCCGCGCGGACGCAGCTTTCCGTCAGCACCGTCTCCCGCGTGCTGGCGGGGAAGGCAAATACCAGTGAAAAAGCGCGCAACAAAGTGCTGGAGTGCGCGCGGGAGCTGGGCGTCATGGACGGGATGGCGGCAGGCAGGCTGTTGCTGAATAGTCTGGTGGTCTTTGCGCCGCAGCGGGCGTTTGATGAGCGGTCCGACATCTTTTACTACCGCGTGATTCAGAACGTGAGTAAAGGGCTGACGGCGTATGAAGTACGGCTGCGTTATTGCGCGCTTGAGGAACTGGACAGTGACACGCAGCTTTTCCTCGCGCGGATGAACGAAGCGGAAACGCAGGCGGCGATTTTGTTAGGGATTGACGATCCGCATATTCACGATTTGGCGGTGGACGTGGGGAAACCCTGCGTACTGATTAATTGCCGCGATCAGCGAATGCGTTTGCCAGCCGTTTCGCCCGATCACCGCGCCATTGGCGAACTTGCCGCTGATTATCTTTTTTCAATGGGGCATCGCGACGTGATGACGGTGCTCTGTCTGCGTCGCTACACGATGGAGCTGCGTCTGGCCGGCATTCGCGACGCCTGGCAAACCCATAATCTGAAATTTAACGATAAGCGGGATTTACTGGTATCGCCGAGTTTCAGTGCGAAAGAGGCGGAGCAGCGGGTCAGCGAATGGCTGGCGAATACGCCGGATAAGGCGTTGCCGACGGCGTTTTTGGTCGGCGGTGATTTTATGGCGGCGGGCGTCATCAGCGCGTTGCAAAAGCGCGGCCTTCGCGTGCCGCAGGATGTGTCAGTGATGAGTATTGACGGCTTTAATCTGGCGGAAATTCAGGATGTGCCGTTAACGGCAGTGCATGTGCCGCGCGATGAGCTGGGGACGGAGGCGGTACATATGCTGCAACAACGTCTGGTTCGTCCGAATGCGCCAATCGGTACGCTGTTGCTGAACGGCACGTTGACGGTGCGGGAGTCGGTGCGGCGGATACGTCCAGGGAAACGACGCACCGCCGTAGAGCGGGAAGGGCTGTATGACGCTTAGCTCATGCCCAGCGCGCGTTTTCCGTGAACGTTCAGATCGCTCAGCGTAAAACGGCCTTCCCAGTTTGTTTCGTAATCTTCACGCGGGAAATCGCCTGGCGATGCGCCCGTTTCCAGCGCGGCTTTGACCTTGTGCGCGTAAGCCAGGTTTTTCTCACACATCGGCGCGGCGGGGATGTACATCACGTTCCCCCAGCCTTGCTGATTTTCCACCGGCGCGACGGAGTGGATCACATCGCAATGCCACCAGACGGAGTCCCCGGCCTCCAGTTGCGGAATACTGGTCAATGCCTCAATCAGCAGCGGATGCCATTGTTGCGAAACCGGCAGCACCCGGCCTGGCGCAACGCCGCACAGTTCATCTTCAGGAACGTCATCCAGCAGGGGGCGTAACAGGATATACGCCATCGCTTCTGGAATCGGCACCACATGCAGCAAGCCCTGGCCCGGCAGCATATCTGACAGCGCCGTCCACCCCTGGAAGGTGCGGAAAACCGAGCATTTGGTGGTGTTATCGACCGTATACTCTTCGACTTCGGTACGGTAGGCGGCATGCCAGGGATCGTACTTCTCCAGTTCGCCGTTAAAGATACTGGCGAAAACCCGTTGATAGGCGGGCAGCAGCCAGCGTTCCAGTGCGCCGGAATCGGTATGCGCCCCCAGACCTTTTGAGGTGGTGCCGGGCGGGCGGCGGCGGATGCGATCCGGGTAGATCACGCTGATATCCGGGTTGAACCACTGTCTGCCGTCGCTTTCAAATGTCCACAGCCGATTAAGGAAAGACTGAACGTTCGCCATCTCTTCGCTCTGACGAGCCTGCATCTGCGCCTGCGACCAGTAAATCGGATAAATTTCAGGGCGGGAGGCGGTTAATGTACCGAAGAAGTTATCGCCGGGACCTTTGTACACCTCATCAAAATGGTTGCGATCCAGATAATCCAGCATGGATTGATCCCATGCCAGCGCCTGTTCCCGCGGAAAATGGCCCTTAATGACCGCGCATCCACGCCGCTTGATCTGTTCACGCTGCGCTACCGTGATGGCGCCGGACTGGATATCCGCGTAAGACAGCGCAGGCCAGACGGCATCGCCCTGCGCTTTGAGCGTATTGATTTCCGCCACGCGTGTGGCAATCACCTTGCTGAGCCTGTCAAAAACTCCCTGCACATCACCGAGCTGCGCCCGCAACGCCTGCTTCATCTGCCGGATCGCCGCTTTATGATCGGCCGGTAATGTATCGCTTGTGAAGGTTAAAGCCATAACCACCTCGCATTGACTTTCATTCGAAACTTAAATTAATTACAAATGACAATATAAGTTATAAATAAGTTAATGCAAGTTTAAAAACTTGATGCGGTACGCAGAATGGAAAAGCAGGAGGAAACCGGAGCAGCGCTCCGGTATCTGGAATCAGACGTTAAAAGGCGGGGCGTTATCCAGTACGGCCTGAATCACGTTTAACGCCCCCTGATGGTTGTTATCATCGGTATGATAACGGCTGAGGGCTTTGATGTTGTCTGCGGCGTTCGCCATCGCGAAAGCGTACCGCGCCATTTTCAGCATTTCCGCATCGTTGTCGCTGTCGCCAATCGCCACCACGTTTTGCGGCGAAAGATCCCAGCGTTTCAACAGACGGCTGATGCCGTTCGCTTTGTGTAATCCCGGTATGATTAAGTCGATGAAGCCGAAGCCGCTGGTCACGGGTTTCATAATGCCGTCCAGCGACGTATGCAGCGCATCAACCACGAAGGGGATCTGCTGGTCTGGCAGGTTCAGTGAAAACTTAAACAGAACATCGTCAATGTCCTGGTAATCTTTCACGGGTTGCAGGCGGTGGTAGTGCTTCGACATCAGCGCCACAAAAGATTCCGGCGCATGTTTGCTGACATAAGCGCTTTTCAGGCCGCAGGCGACAAAATTAAGCTGCTTATCTTTTAACAGCTCGCCAATCACAATACGGGATTCATGCCGGGTCAGTTCGCCATGAAACAGCTGCTTGCCATGCTCATAAACCAGCGCGCCATTTTCCGCGACGAAGGAAATTTCGTCTTTCAGCTCGGGGAAAAAGGAAATGAGTTGGTAATACTGATTGCCGCTGGCGACGACAAATTCGATGCCGCGTTTTTTTAGTTCCTGATACTGCGCCATAAATCGTGCGTGATCGTACTTTTTGGCGTCGTCGAGAAAAGTTCCGTCCATATCAGTGACGATAACTTTAACGGTCATACATTGCTCCTGGCTCAAAACTGCGACCAGAAACATTCTAATAACAAGGTGACGGGGAGCACAAATTTAATTTCATTCGAAAGTGAAACGGCAACTGAAGTCGCCGTATTTGTAGTTGCCTGTCGGGCAAGGATATTGTTAATCCCAGTTTCCATACGGGTAGGTTTTGCCTTTAATGAAATCCTGCGTTGACTGAATGAAATTAAACGTGCCGCCGGGGACGACGTAGTCTTTGCAGAGCGTCATCTCGTTGCCTGCGAGGGTCCACATTTTCAGCGGTTTTACGGGAAGGCTGGGACGCCCGGCGACATCGGGGAACCAGACGTCGACTTTGCCACCAGGGGACAGGCCGAAGAGAAGATTATCGTACCAGACGGCATCCCCGTCCCAGGTATGATCGGCAGGGGTTTTCATCCGTAGCCAGGTTTCTGGTCCGAACACGGCGCTGGTCTCGTAAGTTTGTTTGTCGATATAGGATTCCCAGCAGAAGACAATGTACTGAGGCGGTTTTTTGACTTTGTTGAAAATGACGCTGGGGCCATAGACAGTCGGGGCCCATTTATCGATGGAATCCGGAGCCTGAGCAGTTTGGTCAAGTGTATTGAAGGTATACAGATAACCATCCGTATCAATAACCCGGGCATGAAGGACTTCTGCGGGTAGTTCAGAAGGGGTGACAAAAGAAAAACTCCACTCGCCATAAGGCAGCGTCCAGTCGCCGCTGGCGGCCTGTTTTGACTGCAAAGGTTCAGGTTTCTGCGGGCTGCAGCCAGAGGCGATTATCAGCAGTGGGATTAAAAGCAGTTTGTTTATATTCATCCGCGTTATTCCCAGTCGCCGTACGGGTAGGTTTTGCCTTTAATGAAATCCTGCGTCGACTGAATGAAATTAAACGTGCCGCCGGGAACGACGTAGTCTTTGCAGAGCGTCATCTCGTTGCCTGCGAGGGTCCACATTTTCAGCGGTTTTACGGGAAGGCTGGGACGCCCGGCGACATCGGGGAACCAGACGTTGACTTTGCCACCAGGGGACAGGCCGAAAGTTATATTGTCGTACCAGACGGCATCCCCGTCCCAGGTATGATCGGCAGGGGTTTTCATCCGTAGCCAGGTTTCCGGTCCGAACACGGCGCTGGTCTCGTAAGTTTGTTTGTCGGTATAGGATTCCCAGCAGAAGACAATGTACTGAGGCGGTTTTTTGACTTTGTTGAAAACGACGCTACCGCCAAAGGCCACATCAGTCCATTTGTCCACGGATTCTGAGTCGCGGGACGTCGGGTCAAGCGTATTAAAGGTATACAGATAACCATCCGTGTCTATCACCCGGGCATGAAGCGTTTCCGCTGGTAGCTCATAGGGCGTGATAAAGGAAAAACTCCACTCGCCATAAGGCAGCGTCCAGTCACCACTGGCGGCCTGTTTTGACTGCAAAGGGTGAGGTTTCTGTGGGCTGCAGCCAGTGATTGACAGTAATAGTGTAAGTGTCAGTACGTAATGCCTTTTCATCGTTTTTTTCCGTCCATGTTGTAAATCGTTCTTAGCCAGTCCTCGTCCGGCCGGTTCACAAAGCTGATGGTTTCGCAGGCTGAAGCGCCACCCTGTAATTCCCCGTTCTGTCTGAGATCTACGGCGTTCCAGTGGGCCGAGCAGTGGATATAGTTTTGGGCAATCAAATCCACGTCTTCAGGCGAAAAACCGTTGACGGCTGCATGCCGGCGAGCTGCTTTTCCCATCTCACGGGCATGTTCGCATAACGGTTTCAGTTCATCAGGCAGCGCATGTCCTCTGGTTTTGTCTACGTCAGCAAACAACGCCCCAGCTTCGACTGCGGCATCGACCATTACCCGTAGAGCAACCTTCGACCAGTCATAGCTGACCGTGCGATGGCGCAACGTCAGCGCGGCAAAGGTGCGTTTTTGCGGCTGGCTGTAGCGATCCGCTGGCGCTAAATCGTCCTCCCATACTTCCGGGGTAATAGCGTTGGTACGAATGACGGGCATGATGGCCGGCGAATGCTCCAGCACGCGCAGCTGCGCCATCGTCTGCCGGTAAACGTGAGATTGCGCGCTTGGTTGATTATGAGGCAGGGTTTCCACCAGCGGGCGGGTGAGAAAGAGGTCTTCCCACAGCTGCGGCAGATACCCGCCGCCGATATCGGAATGGGCGCCGGGAAGCGACAGCTCCGGCCAGACCGGGGCAACGCTGTTGAGGGCGAAGTTATAGCGGCACTCGTGTTGGGCGATAATGTGAAACACCTTTTGCGCCACGCCGGGGCGCAGGCGGATGTTGACGTTTCCGGTATCTGCGTTGTGCGGGTTAAGGCCGTTAGCCACCGTACCCACTGCCGCCACGGTGTCCATAATGCCGAGAAAGCGGGTTTTGCCCGATGATGCACCGCTATAGCTCACTTTGCCCATGCCTGCCGAAATTGCATTGGCAATAGCGGGATCTGCTGACTGGACGCGGTTGGCAAAGTGGCGGGCAGCGGCTGCACCGCGACTGAAACCGAAGATATCAAACAGCAGGGTATCGACAACATACTTACCGTTTAAACGAGATCGTGTTTTCTTTATTCCGGCTTCAAGTTGCGCCACCGCATCGTCAGTTTTGGCGATAATCCCGGTTTCTGCGGTGCCCAGCCCCAGGCCTATCGGGTTATCAGGCTCGCCAGCGCGTGTGCCAATGCCCTCAACATAGACAGCACCTTGCATATAGTTGCCGTCAGGTGGAAAGGTTTGTTTATATAACTCATTCAACCAATGAATGTTCGTATAATACCCCAGATAACTACCCGCCCCAATCCCGCTAATCCCCATCTTTTCCGAAGCATTCTTGGCGAGAATGGTTGTCGCATCCGGGCTGTTGATATCAAAGTGCTGCGCCGTTAGCGCCTCAAGCATGTTCCGGGTATTCACCGCATTATTACCCGTGCCATCAAAGAATACCCCCAGCACCAGCGTTACCTTACGCTCCGGCGGCTCTTTGGGAAGCGTGACCTTCTGCATCACCGGGAAAAGACGACCATAATTCTCCGGCGTCAGCAGGTAATCGAATTCGGTACCGGCGATGAGATGACGACTCAGAATATAATCATAATCCACCGATATATATTCATAGTGCATATCGTTCATTTTAGCTAACTGATTAACAGATCGTATTGTTGCCCCGCGAAGTTCGATAAGATAAAACTTTTCCATGTGTCCGTGTTTATTAGTACGGTAAATATCAAACGTCAGTTTTAGACGTTCATTATTATTAATGGCATTATTGAGTAATGGAGAGCTTTTATCCAGGAGTTTGCAAAATTGCAGAACGTGGTGATGGATACGTCCGTTAACGCCGTCCACTGCCTGCGTCAGGCTGAAGACAAAGATTTCATTTTCGTGTCCCAGCTGATAGCGGTTACCAACAGAGGCCTGTGAACCACAACCTGCAGAAATCTTTCCCTGAATATCACCCTCCAGCGTTAAATAAATAATGTTACTCATTTGCTTTCCTGAGTGGGGTGTTTAATCAGGAATAAGCCTAATGATAAAACTGAGGTGTTAACCTGTTATTAATCAAATTAAACGGAAAAAGTGGCCATTATTTAAACGTAAAAGGAATAACTAACATGTTAAATTATAGTGAGTACGGAAAGAAGTATCTTATTATCAGCGTAGTCATATGCAAAAAATCCCCAGCAATGTATGCCGGGGATTTGTGTCTACAAATTAAAGTGTATGTTCAGTACGGGCGATGATATCGTCCTGCGCATCCGGCGACAGCGCGGTAAAGAAGGCGGAATAACCGGCCACCCTGACCACCAGATCGCGATACTGATCCGGGTGCTTCTTCGCGTCCAGCAGCGTTTCGCGCGACACGATGTTGTACTGAATATGCCAGCCTTTATGCACTTCGAAGAAAGTGCGCAGCAGTATCATCAGCTTCTGCTTGTCGGATTCGTTCTCCAGCGTCGCCGGGTTCAGCTTCTGGTTGAGCAACACGCCGCCGAGAATTGAGCCGGTAGGCAGTTTGCCGACGGAGCCAATAACCGCCGTTGGACCGAGATGGTCAGTACCGGAAGCCGGGCTTGCCCCTTCCGCCAGCGGGGTATGCGCTTTACGGCCATCCGGCGTCGCCATCGTTGCCGCGCCAAACGGTACGTTTGCAGAGATGGACGAGGTTCCGGCGTAATAGTTGCCGCCCGTCGGGCCGCGACCGTAACGCGGGTTGTGATACTGCTTCAGCTCGTCGATATAGGTCTGATAAGCGCGGGCCAGCAGGGTATCGACGGTGTCATCGTCGTTACCGTATTTTGGCGCGCCGTTGATCAGTCGCTGGCGTAACTGTTCATGAGTGAGGCCTTCAAAGTCATCGGCCAGTGCGGCGGCAAGCTGCTGTTGGCCGATAGCCCCCTGTTCAAAGACCAGTTTTTTCACCGCCGCCAGGCTGTTGCCGAGGTTAGCGATACCGACCTGCAAACCGGAAACCCAGTCATATTTCGCGCCGCCTTGCTTGATGCTCTTCGCGCGTTCGATGCAATCATCCACCAGCGCCGAGCAGAGAATGTCATGGACGTTCTCTTCCAGCATGGTGTCAACCACGTACTCGATTTCGATCGATTTGCGCGTGTAGTAGCGAATCTGCGTATCCCAGGCGTCCATCACTTCATCGAAGCTGGTGAAGTTACCGGCGGAGAGCGCCTTTTCCTGCGGCAGGAAGACCTTACCGCTGGTGGCGTCGCGACCGCCTTCCAGCGCTGCCAGCATCACGCGGGCAAAGTTAATGAAGCTCATGCCGGTGCAGCGGTAGCCCCATTTGCCACCCACGGCGGTTTCGATACAGCCGATGGCCGCGTAGTCGTAAGCGTCTTGTGGGTCGATACCGAGTTTAATAAATTCCGGGATAACGATTTCGTCGTTATTGAACGCGGGCATCCCAAAGCCGCAGCGAATAACCTGCACGCAGGCATCGAGGAAGTCGTTGCTCATTCCGGCGTGATAGCGCACGCTGAGGTTCGGCTGGGTGGAACGCAGGCGGCCGCAGGACTCCAGAATAGCGTAAGAGAGCGGATTGACCGCATCCACCGGCTGACCGTTGACCAGACTCTGACCGCCAATGGTGACGTTCTGATACAGCGGGCTGCCCGCAGAGGCTTTGGAGTGAGAGCCGGAGCGGATCTTGTTCACTTCCAGCAGCTTCAGCCAGCAGCTGTGCAGCAGTTCAATCGCGTGTTCGCGATCCAGCGTCTGGTTTTGCTCCACATCACGACGGTAATACGGCCAGAGATACTGATCCATACGTCCAAACGAGACGGAGTGGCCGTTAGACTCGATTTGCAAAATTAACTGGATGAAATAGCACAGTTGCAGCGCCTGCCAGAACGTCTGCGGCGGCTGATGGGCGATGAGATCGCAGTTCTCCGCCATCGCCAGCAGTTCGTCACGGCGACTTTCACGGCTTTCTGTCGCCGCCATCTGACGCGCCAGGTCGGCAAAACGTTTGATGTGCAGGCTGACCGCCTCCAGCACGATATCAATCGCTTTCAGGAACTGCTCGCCGTGCAGGTCTTCCAGTACGGTCAGGTTAATGCGCGAACGGCGTTCCGCCACCTTGTCACGCAGACCATCAAGACCTTTTTCCAGCAGCAACGGGAAGTTTACCGCCAGATGCGCGTCGCCGGAGGTCATGTTGCCCTCGGCTTTAATGATGCCGGTTTCCAGCAGACCTTTTTGCTCATCGGTAAACATGCCGTAGCAGCGGTCCTGTACCGTCTGACCACGCCACCACGGGCACACGGCGTGTAAAACGCGTTTGTTCTCTTCGCTGACCGCAAAACCGGCGCCAGGGCGATCGGCCAGATCGTCGATCTCTTTTTCAATCCACGAGACGGTGTATTCCGGGAAGATCGGCGCGGCGCGCACTTCGCTTGCCTGGTTGCCGATAATCAGTTCGTCATGTTTGATCCAGATAGTGCGTTCCGCCAGATGGTGCGCCAGCGCCAGCGCGCGACGAACCGGAATCGGCTTATCCAGATGTTGCTGATACATCTCGGTGTAGTGCTGCGCGCGCTCCGTACATACGGGCGGCTTCACAATGTGCACCAGCGCGGTTTTATGCGCTTTGATGCGGTCGCTGAGCGTATCCAGTTTCAGTGTGGTCATGGGATTATCCTCGTAAAGTCGCGGTTAAACCTTTGCTGCTGGCGTACTGCTGCGCAAAATCAAGCAACGCGGGCGCATCAAGTGGTTTGTCCGGGGCATAGTAGGGCTGACTGAGTAAGTGGTATTTATTGATGCCCAGCGTGTGATAGGGCAGAAAATGGATCTCACCGACGTGCAGTTCGTCGGCGGCAAAATCGGTAATGGCTTTGATCGCCTCTTCATCGGCGTTAAAACCCTGAATGAGCGGCACGCGGATGATCATTTTTTTACCGGCGGCAGCGAGCTTTTTCAGGTTTTCCAGTACGCGAGAAGCGCTGCCATCGGTCCACTGCTTAAACGGCGCCTCGGCAACGTGTTTTAAATCGGCGAGGAACAGATCGACATTCGGCAGGGACGGTTCGATATATTTCCACGGTACGTGCAGACAGGTTTCGACCGCGGTATGGATACCCGCATCATGGCTGGCTTTGAACAACGCGGCGGCCAGTTCCGGCTGCATAAAGGGCTCGCCGCCGGAGAGCGTTATACCGCCGCCGCTGCGATCGTAAAACGGCTTGTCGCGCAGTACGGTGTCCATGATCTCTTCCACGCGCTTTGTTTCGCCGCAGACGGTTAACGCCTGAGTAGGGCAGCAGTGGGTGAGGGCATCCATATGCGCATCGGTCAGTTTTTCGCGATGAATAAGCAGGCCGTTCAGCGCGCGTTCGATCACCTCTGGCGCGGCTTGCGCGCACAGCGTGCACCCGTCAAGGCACAGGCGCGCATCGTATAAGAGATCTCTGGCGCGTGCGCGGCTTTCCGGGTTCTGGCACCAGCGGCAGCCCAGCGAGCAGCCTTTCAGGAAGACAACGGTGCGAATGCCGGGGCCATCATGGGTAGAATAGCGCTGAATATTGAAAATCATAAACGGCCTCTCTTTCTTTCGTATAAAGATTAAATAACTTTCGAATGAAAGTTATGTTGACGCAGGTCAACTCTCAGAGAGGTTTTGTCGTGATAGTCTTAAACTATGCAAAATCTCACAGTTTGAGGAATGGTTATGGAACTCTATCTGGATACGTCTGACATTGAGGCCGTGAAATCGCTGGCGCGTATATTCCCGCTGGCAGGGGTGACGACGAATCCCAGTATCGTGGCGGCAGGTAAAAAACCGTTGGAGGTGTTACTCCCGGAATTGTACGACGCGATGGGCGGGCAGGGGTGTTTATTCGCTCAGGTGATGGCGAGCACGGCGCAAGGAATGGTCAGCGATGCGCGTAAGCTGCGGGCGATTATTCCTGATATCGTGGTAAAAGTGCCGGTTACAGCCGAAGGACTGGCAGCGATTAAATTGTTGAAAGTGGAAGGTATTCCGACGCTGGGGACGGCGGTTTACGGCGCGGCGCAAGGGTTGTTATCCGCGCTGGCAGGTGCCGACTACGTTGCGCCTTACGTTAACCGCGTGGACGCACAGGGCGGGAACGGTATTCAGACGGTTAATGATTTGCAGCAGCTACTGAAAATGCACGCCCCGCACGCCAAAGTGCTGGCGGCCAGTTTTAAAACGCCGCGTCAGGCGCTGGACTGCCTGTTGGCCGGGTGTGAATCCATCACCCTGCCGCTGGATGTTGCGCAGCAGCTTATCAGCTACCCGGCTGTCGATGCCGCAGTAGCGAAGTTTGAGCACGACTGGCAGGGCGCGTTCGGACGAACGTCACTTTGAGCGACGCGTAGACGCCATCTGGCAACATGCCCGGGGCGCTGCGCTTGCCGGGCCTACAAACCATCGTAGGCCGGATAAGGCGTCAGCCGCCATCCGGCACCCGTATACCTGATGGCGACGCGTTTGCGTCTTATCAGGCCGGCACCTGTGCTCCGCATACCTCGCAACCCGGATTGCGCATTAATTTCATTTCGCGGAACTGACAGGTCATCGCGTCGTACATCACAATTTTGCCGGATGCGGGTTGGCCGTAATGCGCCAGCAATTTGATGGCTTCCATCGCCTGCAATGAACCGATCACCCCTATCAGCGGCGCCATAACGCCCGCTTCCACGCAGGTGAGGGCGTTCTCGCCAAACAGACGGCTCAGACAGCGGTAGCAGGGTTCGCCTTCCTGCCAGGTAAAGACGGTGATCTGTCCTTCCATACGGATGGCGGCGCCGGAAACCAGCGGCACTTTGGCGGCGAAACATCCGGCATTAAGCTGATTACGGATGGCAACATTGTCAGTACAGTCCAGCACCAGATCGTGCCCGGCGATAAGCGCATTCAGCGCCGGTTCGTCCAGCAGGGCGTTGATCGGTGTAAGGGTGATATAAGGGTTAATGCGTGCCAGCGCCTCGCGCGCCGAATCCACCTTCGGCTGCCCGACGGTGGCATCGCTGTGCAGCGTCTGGCGTTGCAGGTTCGACACTGAAACGGTGTCAAAGTCGAGCAGCGTGAGCTGCCCAACGCCCGCGCCCGCGAGGTACTGCGTTGCCGCACACCCGAGTCCACCCAGGCCAACGACCAGCACCCGCGCATCCTTTAGCGCTTCCTGTCCTTCAAAATCGAACCCTCGCAGAATGATTTGCCGGTTGTAGCGCATCATCTCCTGGTCGCTGAGTTCCGCCATTACAGGCCTCCAAACAGCGCGTTAAACGGCTCGACTTCCACCCATTCGCCCGCGTCAACGTTACCGCGATCGCGTTCCAGCACAATAAAACAGTTACCCATGCTAAAGGAGCTGAAAATATGCGAACCCTGGTGTCCCGTGGTGGTGACTTCCAGTTCGCCGTCAGCCGTGCGTTGCAGAATGCCGCGCTGAAAATCAAGACGGCCCGGCGTTTTCTTCAGCCGTGAAGCGGTACGCACGCGCTGGCGCGCTGGCAGACCGCTGGCGATATTGCCGCTAAGTTTCGCCAGCAACGGCTGCACGAGCTGATAGAACGTCAGCGCCGCAGAGACCGGGTTGCCCGGCAGACCGCAGAACCAACTGTTGCTCAGTTTACCGAAGGCGAACGGTTTGCCCGGTTTAATCGCCAGTTTCCAGAACGCGATTTCTCCCAGCTCTTCGAGGATCGTTTTGGTGTAATCCGCCTCGCCCACTGAAACGCCGCCAGAGCTGATAACCACATCGGCCTGGCTGTCGGCTTCGATAAAGGCGGCGCGTAGCTGCTGCGGGTTATCGCGAATGATCCCGAGATTGATCACCTCGCAGCCTAACTGTTCAAGCATCAAGTGTACGGTTAAGCGGTTGGTGTCATAAATTTGCCCGTCGCCCAGCGGCTGACCCGGCAATTGCAGCTCATCGCCGGTGGAGAACAGCGCCACGCGCACTTTGCGCACGACCTGCGCTTCGGCGATGCCCAGCGAAGCCAGTACCGGCAGTTCTGCGGTGGTCAGGCGAGTCCCCGCCGGGAAAACCACGGCGTCATGGGTGATGTCTTCCCCACGGCGGCGGATGTTTTGTCCGTTACGAACGTCAGCGGTAAAGCGGATGCCTTCGTCGGTTTGCTCCGTCTGTTCCTGCATGACCACCGCCTCACACCCCGCAGGCACCGGCGCGCCGGTCATAATGCGGATACAGGCGCCAGCAGGCCATTCCCCCTGGAACGGTTGCCCGGCAAAGGCTTTCCCCGCCACCGGCAGCGGTTGACCGGCGGTCAGATCCGCCAAACGCACCGCGTAACCGTCCATTGCGGCGTTATCGAATCCCGGAACGTCCAGCGGGGAGACCACATCGTTTGCCAGGATGCGGCCAACACAGTGAACCAGCGGCAGGGTTTCGAATGCCGTGAGTGGCGTAATGCGCGACAACATCTGGGTGAGCGCCGCTTCAAGCGGCATCAGTCCGGCGGTAAATTCCATGAAAACACTCCTGCGAGGCAAAATCGAATCCGTCTATTATGTCAGAAAATGCGGGCAGGCTGTATGCCACCTCAGACTTAGGGGCTGGCCCTTTACCTTTACATGCCGCCTGCATCTTTCTATATTCAAAAATCGAATCAATAACTCACAACAATTCTGATATTTATAGGGAAAGTTGTGTGCCACCGCTAACGGACGACAAATAATGGGCAAAGCAGTCATTGCTATTCACGGCGGCGCAGGCGCAATTACGCGCGCACAGATGAGCCAGGAGCAGGAACAGCGCTATATTCAGGCGCTGTCGGACATCGTCGAAACAGGACAGAAAATGCTGGAGGCGGGCGAAAGCGCGCTGGATGTGGTGACGGAAGCGGTGCGTTTGCTGGAAGAGTGCCCATTATTTAATGCCGGGATCGGCGCGGTTTACACGCGCGACGCCACCCACGAGCTGGATGCCTGCGTCATGGACGGCAATACGCTTAACGCAGGCGCTGTCGCTGGCGTTCGCCATTTACGCAACCCGGTGCTGGCCGCCAGGCTGGTGATGGAGCAAAGCCCGCATGTGCTGATGGTGGGGGACGGGGCGGAAGCGTTTGCGGCTTCCAGGGGGATGGAGCGCGTTTCTGCCGATCTTTTCTCCACGCCTGAGCGCTATGCGCAACTGCTGGCGGCGCGTGACGCCGGAGAAACGGTGCTCGACCATAGCGGCGCGCCGTTGGATGAAACCACCAAAATGGGCACCGTGGGCGCGGTGGCGCGGGATCGGTTTGGTAATCTGGCGGCGGCCACGTCGACGGGCGGCATGACGAATAAACTGCCTGGTCGCGTAGGCGACAGCCCGCTGGTCGGGGCTGGGTGTTACGCCAACAACGCCAGCGCGGCGGTTTCCTGTACCGGAACGGGCGAGGTGTTTATCCGTGCATTGGCGGCTTACGATATCGCCGCGCTGATGGATTACGGCGGACTCAGCCTGGCGGAAGCCTGCGAGCGTGTGGTCATGGAGAAATTGCCTGCGCTGGGCGGCAGCGGTGGGCTGATTGCCGTCGATCATGAAGGCAACGTCGCCCTACCTTTTAACAGCGAAGGCATGTATCGCGCCTGGGGATATGCCGGAGATACGCCAACGACGGGGATCTACCGGGAGTGAGGAGCAACAGGTGCCACACAGTCACGAATTAGACGCCAGCGACGTACTGGCGGTCAAAAATTTGAACATTGCGTTCGAGCAGGAGCAGCAACGCGTCAGCGCGGTGCGCAATGTGTCGTTTCGGCTTCAGCGAGGCGAAACGCTGGCGATTGTCGGCGAATCGGGATCGGGGAAATCCGTTACGGCGTTATCGTTGATGCGCCTGATCGAGCAGGCGGGCGGCGACGTTCACTGCGATCAGATGCTGCTTCGGCGGCGTAATCGCCAGGTCATTGAACTGGGAGAGCAAAGCGATGCGCAGATGCAGCGCGTGCGCGGCGCGGATATCGCCATGATATTTCAGGAGCCGATGACCTCGCTTAACCCGGTATTTACCGTGGGCGAGCAGATTGCCGAGTCCATTCGTCTGCATCAGGGGGCGAGCCGCGAAGAGGCAATGGCGGAAGCGAAACGGATGCTTGACCAGGTGCGCATTCCTGAGTCGCAGGCCATCTTATCGCGTTACCCGCATCAGCTTTCCGGCGGGATGCGCCAGCGGGTGATGATCGCGATGGCGTTGTCGTGCCGCCCGGCGGTGCTGATTGCCGATGAACCGACCACCGCGCTGGACGTCACGATTCAGGCGCAGATCCTGCAACTGATCAAAGTGCTGCAACAGGATATGTCGATGGGGGTGATTTTTATCACCCATGACATGGGCGTGGTGGCCGATATTGCCGATCGCGTCCTGGTGATGTATCAGGGCGAAGCGGTGGAGACCGGCAGCGTTGAGCAAATTTTCCACGCGCCGCAGCACCCTTATACCAAAGCGCTGCTGGCCGCCGTGCCGCAGTTAGGCGAGATGAGCGGACACGATCTGCCGCGCCGCTTTCCGCTGATTTCACTGAACGATCCCGATCGTGTGGAACCGCAAACCGAGCAGGACACGGTGGTGGCAGGCGATCCGATCCTGCAAGTGCGCAACCTGGTGACGCGTTTTCCGCTGCGTAGCGGCATTCTTAACCGCGTGACCCGTGAAGTGCATGCGGTGGAAAACGTCAGCTTTGATCTCTGGCCTGGCGAAACGCTCTCGCTGGTGGGGGAATCCGGCTGTGGTAAATCGACCACCGGGCGGGCGTTGCTGCGGCTGGTGGAGTCGCAGGCTGGCGAAATTACCTTCAACGGGCGGCGGATCGACACGCTTCCTGCCGGTAAGTTACAGCCGCTACGGCGAGATATTCAGTTTATTTTTCAGGACCCTTACGCTTCGCTCGACCCGCGCCAGACGGTGGGTTACTCCATAATGGAACCATTGCGGGTGCATGGTTTGCTGGAAGGCGAGGCGGCCGCGTCGCGGGTGGCGTGGTTGCTTGAGCGTGTAGGATTGCGCCCGGAACATGCGTGGCGCTATCCGCATGAGTTTTCTGGCGGCCAGCGTCAGCGTATCTGCATCGCCCGCGCGCTGGCGCTGAATCCAAAAGTGATTATCGCCGATGAGTCAGTTTCCGCGCTGGATGTCTCGATTCGCGGGCAGATCATTAATCTGTTGCTCGATTTGCAGCGGGAAATGGGCATCGCGTATCTGTTTATTTCACACGATATGGCGGTAGTGGAGCGCATCAGCCATCGCGTGGCGGTGATGTATCTGGGGCAGATTGTGGAAATCGGCCCCCGCCGGGCGGTGTTTGAAAATCCGCAGCATCCCTATACCCGTAAATTAATGGCGGCAGTACCGGTGGCCGATCCTTCCCGGCACAGGCCGCAGCGTGTGCTGCTGTCGGACGATATCCCCAGCAACATCCGTAAACGTGGGGAGGAGATCGCGCCCGCTCCATTGCAGTTAGTCGGGCCAGGGCATTATGTCGCGCGCCCGCAGGCAGAAAATGCGTTATCGCGTTTATAACATCTCATAAAACAGGCAGGGTTCAGGAGAATAATATGACAACATTTGTAACCCGTAATTGGCTGGTTGCGCTGGGCGTCGCTTCTGCACTGGCGGCATCTCCGGCGTTTGCTGCTAAAGATGTGGTGGTAGCGGTAGGCTCTAATTTCACCACGCTCGATCCGTACGATGCGAACGACACTTTATCGCAGGCGGTGGCGAAGTCGTTTTATCAGGGGCTGTTTGGTCTTGATAAAGACATGAAGCTAAAAAATGTGCTGGCTGAAAGCTACACCGTTTCCGACGATGGCCTGATCTACACCCTGAAGCTGCGCCAGGGGGTAAAATTCCAGGACGGCACCGACTTTAACGCGGCGGCGGTGAAGGCCAACCTCGATCGCGCGAGCGATCCAGAAAACCATCTCAAACGCTACAACCTGTATAAAAACATCGATAAAACCGAAGCGGTCGATCCGACGACGGTAAAAATTACGCTGAAACAACCGTTCTCGGCGTTTATCAATATTCTGGCGCACCCGGCGACGGCGATGATCTCTCCGGCCGCGTTGGAAAAATACGGTAAGGACATTGGCTTCCATCCGGTCGGCACCGGGCCGTATCAGCTGGATACCTGGAACCAGACTGATTTCGTGAAAGTGAAGAAATTTGCGGATTACTGGCAGAAAGGTTTACCTAAACTGGATACGATCACCTGGCGTCCGGTAACGGACAACAACACCCGCGCGGCAATGCTGCAAACCGGGGAAGCGCAATTTGCGTTCCCGATCCCTTACGAGCAGGCGACAATTCTGGGGAAAAACAAAAACCTACAGTTGGTTGCCAGCCCGTCGATCATGCAGCGTTACATCAGCATGAATGTGACGCAAAAACCGTTCGATAATCCGAAGGTGCGGGAAGCGCTGAACTACGCCATCAACCGTCAGGCGCTGGTCAAAGTGGCCTTTGCCGGTTATGCGACGCCTGCCACGGGCGTGGTGCCGCCAGCCATTGCGTATGCGCAGAGCTACGCGCCGTGGCCTTACGATCCGGCGAAAGCGCGCGAACTGCTGAAAGAGGCGGGCTATCCGAATGGGTTTAGCACCACGCTGTGGTCGTCTCATAACCACAGCACCGCGCAGAAAGTGCTGCAATTTACGCAACAGCAGCTGGCGCAGGTCGGTATTAAGGCGCAGGTAACGGCGATGGACGCCGGGCAGCGTGCGGCAGAAGTGGAAGGCAAGGGGCAGAAAGAGAGCGGTGTGAGAATGTTCTACACCGGCTGGTCGGCTTCCACGGGGGAGGCGGACTGGGCGTTGTCACCGCTGTTTGCCTCGCAAAACTGGCCGCCAACGCTGTTCAATACTGCGTTCTACAGCAACAAGCAGGTTGATGACGACTTAGCGGCAGCGCTGAAAACCAACGATCCGCAGGAGAAAGCGCGCCTGTATAAAGAGGCGCAGGACACCCTCTGGAAAGAGTCCCCCTGGATTCCGCTGGTGGTGGAGAAACTGGTCTCAGCCCACAGTAAAAATTTGACGAGTTTCTGGATCATGCCGGACACTGGCTTCAGTTTTGATGACGCGGATTTGCAGTAAGCAACGCGCGCCCGATGGTTTTATCCGGCTTGCAGACGCAGTTCGTTGCAGGTCGGATAAGGGATTTACATCGCCATCCGGCAAAAGGTTTGTAAAGGGAGCCTGATGCTTAATTATGTGCTTAAGCGCCTGCTGGGGTTGATTCCGACTCTGTTTATTGTGGCGGTGCTGGTGTTTTTATTTGTTCATCTGTTGCCTGGCGATCCGGCGCGGCTGATTGCCGGGCCGGAGGCTGACGCGCAGGTGATTGAACTGGTGCGCCAGCAGCTTGGTCTCGATCGGCCGTTGCATGTCCAGTTCTGGCATTACATGACTAACGTGTTGCAGGGTGATTTCGGCACGTCGATGGTGTCTCGTCGTCCGGTATCGGCAGAGATTGCCAGCCGCTTTATGCCGACGCTGTGGTTGACCATCACCAGTATGGTATGGGCGGTACTGTTCGGGATGACCGCCGGGATTATCGCCGCCGTCTGGCGTAATCGCTGGCCGGACAGGCTCAGCATGACGCTGGCGGTAACCGGGATTTCGTTCCCGGCGTTCGCGCTGGGGATGCTGCTGATGCAGATATTCTCCGTTGAGCTGGGGTGGTTGCCGACCGTGGGCGCAGATAGCTGGCAGCACTATATTCTTCCCTCCATCACGCTTGGCGCCGCCGTTGCGGCCGTGATGGCGCGCTTTACCCGAGCGTCGTTTGTGGATGTCCTCAGTGAAGACTATATGCGCACCGCGCGCGCGAAAGGGGTCAGCGAAACCTGGGTGGTGCTGAAACACGGTCTGCGTAACGCCATGATCCCGGTTGTGACCATGATGGGGTTGCAGTTTGGCTTTCTGCTCGGCGGTTCGATTGTCGTCGAGAAGGTCTTTAACTGGCCCGGACTGGGGCGGTTGCTGGTTGATTCAGTGGAAATGCGCGACTACCCGGTGATTCAGGCTGAAGTGCTGCTGTTTTCCCTGGAGTTTATTCTTATCAATTTAGTGGTGGATGTGCTCTATGCCGCCATTAACCCGGCTATCAGGTACAAGTAAGGATGCGATTATTTAACTGGCGCCGTCAGGCGGTTTTAGATGCCATGCCGCTGGTCAAACCCGACCGGGTGCGTACGCCGTGGCATGAATTCTGGCGGCGTTTTCGCCGTCAGCATGTGGCGATGATCGCAGGGATATTTGTGCTGTTGCTGATCCTGGTGGCAATATTCGCCCGCTGGCTAACGCCTTTCGATGCGGAAAATTACTTTGATTACGATCGCCTGAATGACGGCCCTTCGGCGGCGCATTGGTTTGGCGTGGACTCGCTGGGGCGGGATATTTTCAGCCGCGTACTGGTCGGGGCGCAAATTTCGCTGGCGGCAGGCGTTTTCGCCGTCTTTATCGGCGCGGCGCTCGGCACGGTGCTTGGGCTGGTTGCGGGCTATTATGAAGGCTGGTGGGACCGGCTGATTATGCGTATTTGCGATGTGCTGTTCGCGTTTCCGGGCATTCTGTTAGCGATTGCGGTCGTGGCGGTGCTCGGTAGCGGTATTGCGAATGTGATTATCGCCGTCGCTATCTTTTCTATCCCCGCGTTTGCCCGTCTGGTGCGCGGAAACACATTAGTGCTGAAACAGCAGACGTTTATTGAGTCGGCGCGCAGTATTGGCGCCAGCGATGCGACGATTTTGTTCAACCATATTTTGCCCGGCACGGTCTCGTCGATCGTGGTCTTTTTCACTATGCGCATCGGGACGTCGATTATTTCTGCGGCAAGCCTGTCGTTTCTGGGGTTAGGCGCGCAGCCGCCAACGCCGGAGTGGGGGGCAATGCTCAATGAAGCGCGGGCGGATATGGTCATCGCGCCGCATGTGGCGATTTTTCCGGCGGTGGCGATTTTCCTGACGGTGCTGGCGTTTAACCTGCTGGGCGACGGGCTGCGCGACGCGCTGGACCCGAAGATTAAGGGGTGAATGTAGAACCGTAGGCCGGATAAGGCATTTATGCCGCCATCCGGCGCAATGCCTGATGGCGACGCTGAAGCGTCTTATCCGGCCTACGGGTTTTACAATAATTTGGGCGAATTAAACGCGGCTGCCCCACAGGTCATATTCGTCGGCGTTATCAACTTTCACGCGGATAACGTCGCCGGGTTTAACGTTGGTTTCACCGTTGAGGTAGACCGCGCCGTCGATTTCCGGTGCGTCAGCCATGCTGCGGCCAATCGCGCCTTCTTTGTCAACCTCGTCGATAATGACCAGGATTTCGCGACCCACTTTCTCTTGCAGACGTTCTGCGGAGATCTGCTGTTGCAGCTGCATAAAGCGGTTCCAGCGCTCTTCTTTCACCTCTTCCGGCACCTGATCTGGCAGCGCGTTCGCACCAGCGCCTTCGACCGGGCTGTACTTGAAGCAGCCGACGCGATCCAGGCGCGCCTCTTTGAGGAAGTCGAGCAGCATCTGGAAATCGTCTTCCGTCTCGCCAGGGAAACCGACGATAAAGGTCGAACGCAGGGTCAGCTCCGGGCAAATCTCACGCCACTGTTTGATGCGCGCCAGCTGGCGATCGACAGCGCCCGGACGCTTCATCAGTTTGAGAATGCGCGGGCTGGCATGTTGCAGGGGGATATCCAGATACGGCAGGATTTTGCCTTCTGCCATCAGCGGGATCACGTCATCAACGTGCGGATAAGGGTAGACGTAGTGCAGGCGCGTCCAGATGCCCAGTTTTGACAACTGCTCGCAAAGGTCGACCATGCTCGTTTTTACCGGCTCGCCGTTGTGGAAACCGGTGCGGTGCTTCACATCCACGCCGTAAGCGGAGGTATCCTGGGAGATGACGAGGATCTCTTTCACGCCCGCATCGACCAGACGTTTGGCCTCGCTTAACACTTCGCCAATCGGACGGCTGACCAGATCGCCGC
The DNA here is from genome assembly GCF_030333655.1 of Citrobacter sp. CK180. Taxonomy (NCBI): domain Bacteria; kingdom Pseudomonadati; phylum Pseudomonadota; class Gammaproteobacteria; order Enterobacterales; family Enterobacteriaceae; genus Citrobacter; species Citrobacter sp. CK180. The sequence continues at coordinate 168,181 of NZ_JAOWFM010000056.1, forward strand.
GCATGGACGGAATAATGCAGAAGGTGCAGCGATGGTTGCAGCCTTCAGAAATCTTCAGGTAGGCGTAGTGACGCGGGGTCAGCTTAACGCCCTGTTCCGGCACCAGGCTCAGGAACGGGTTGTGCTTTGGTTTTGGTACGTAATGGTGAACGTGTTCCAGAACCTGCTCATAGCTATGCGGCCCGGTGATTTCCAGCACTTTAGGGTGCACTTCACGGATCTGATCGACTTTCGCGCCCAGGCAGCCGGTGACAATCACCTTACCATTTTCAGTCAGCGCTTCACCAATCGCTTCCAGAGACTCCTGTACGGCGCTGTCGATAAAGCCACAGGTATTGACGATCACCATGTCGGCGTCGTCGTAGCTCGGTACGACGTCATAGCCTTCGGTACGCAGTTCAGTCAGGATTCGCTCCGAATCAACCAGGTTTTTCGGGCAGCCCAAGGAAACGAAGCCGATTTTCGGCTGGTGGGTTACATTGCTCATAGCTTAAAAATTGTTCAGTTATTGGAATGGTCAGGGCAGGGATTCTACAGAGATCCGGGCAAAAAATGTATCGCTATCTCATCGCCTGTGCGGGTAAGCGCGCCACGGGGTTTATAGCAAATATGTAAAGTATGTTAATACCGAGTGAATTATTGATCTCAGGCAGCACTTTGTTCAAAAAATGACCATACTATTAAGTTGCAGTATGGTTGGAAAGAGGAGGAACAAGGTATGGTCGTTGACAGACTAAGAACCGAGCTACTTAACAAGCTGATAAACGCCCGAATCGATCTCGCCGCTTATTTGCAGTTAAGAAAGGCGAAAGGCTATATGTCAGTCAGCGAAAGTGATCATCTGCGTGACAACTTTTTTGAACTGAATCGTGGGCTTCACGATAAATCACTGCTGCAAGGTCTGCATCTGGATCAGGAAGAATGGAATGCTTTACATCGTGCTGAAGGCGCACTGGCAGCCGCCGCAGTATGTCTCATGAGCGGACACCATGACTGTCCGACGTTTATCGCCGTCAACGCAGAGAAACTTGAAAACTGTCTGACAACATTGACGCTGAGTATCCAGAGCCTGAAAGCGCAATCACCGCTTGAACAGGTCTAAGTCAGGGGGAGGCGACTCCCCCTTTTCGTTAAGTTTTTGTAAAAATCATTCCGCGCTGTCCCTTGCTGACTACGCTTTAACGCAGGGTCATACAGGAGGCGGTATGCGTCGGACACTTTTCTCTGTTGCCTTATTGGCACTGTTTTCTCCCTTCGTGAATGCAGAAACCCCGGCGGTGAAGGTGGAGGTTTTGCAGACCAAACTTGATCACCCCTGGGCGCTGGCTTTTCTGCCGGATAATCGCGGTATGTTGATAACTCTCAGAGGCGGCCAGCTTCGTCACTGGCAGGCGGATAAAGGGCTTTCCGATCCGATAACGGGCGTGCCGAAGGTCTGGGCGAACGGGCAGGGGGGATTACTGGACGTGGCGCTCGCGCCTGATTTTGAGCAGTCTCGCCGCGTCTGGCTCAGTTTTTCTGAGGCCGATCGCGAGGGGAAAGCCGGAACGGCGGTAGGCTTCGGGCGACTCAGCGATGACCTGAAGCATCTGGAGGAATTCCAGACCGTTTTTCGTCAGATGCCGAAACTCTCAACCGGTAATCATTTCGGCGGACGACTGGTTTTTGATGGCAAAGGCCATCTGTTTATCGGGCTTGGCGAAAATAATCAGCGCCCTACCGCACAGGATCTGGACAAGTTGCAGGGCAAAGTGGTGCGCCTGACCGACCAGGGGAGCATGCCGCCGGATAATCCCTTTGTGAATCAGACCGGCGCGCGCCCTGAGATCTGGTCGTACGGCATACGTAACCCGCAGGGTATGGCGATAAACCCGTGGAGCGATGCGTTGTGGTTGAATGAGCATGGCCCGCGCGGCGGCGATGAAATCAATATCCCCGAAAAAGGTAAAAATTATGGCTGGCCGCTGGCAACCTGGGGCATCAACTACAGCGGCTTTAAAATCCCGGAAGCGAAAGGTGAAATTGTCGAGGGAACGGAACAGCCGATCTTCTACTGGAAAAAATCGCCAGCGGTCAGCGGTATGGCGTTTTATAACAGCGACACGTTCCCTCAATGGAAGCAGAAACTGTTTATCGGCGCGCTGAAAGAGCAGGATGTGATTGTCCTGAGCGTTAACGGCAATAAGGTGACGGAGGACGGACGGATTCTGGGCGACAGAGGGAAACGTATTCGCGATGTGCGCGCAGGACCCGACGGTTATTTATATGTCTTAACCGACGAGTCCGACGGAGAACTGCTGAAAGTCAGCCCACGCGCTTAGCTGACCGGGATCATCACCGTTTTACGAAACGCCGGGCGTTCGGTAAGTTGCTGATACCAGCGCTCAAGGTGAGGGCGCGGCGTCCAGCTCAGGCCAACGTTAAACAGGTTGTAGACGAAGGGGGCGATCGCGATATCCGCCGTGCCGAACTCCGCGCCGGAGAACCAGGTCTGGCTGGCCAGTGCCTCATCAAGAATGCCAAACAGGCCGTCGCAGACGTTGGCGCCGGCGTCGATCGCCGCCTGGTCGCGCTGCTCCGGCGGGGTGCGGACTAAACCCATCAGGATCACGCGATGCGCCGGGCTTAACGTCTGGTTTGCCCAGTCCATCCACTTTTCCCCTTCTGCCCGTCGCGCCGGAGAGTCTACCCACAGACGCTTTTGCCCATACTGCGCCGCCAGATAGCGGACGATGGTATTGGACTCCCAGAGCAAAACGTCCGTTTCATCATCGCGCAGCAACGGCACCAGGCCATTCGGGTTCATCGCCAGATAGTCAGCGTCATGATTCAGCCCGAACTGCCCGCCTGCCAGAATTTGCGTATAAGGCAGCTCCAGTTCGTCGAGCGTCCATCGCACTTTTTTGACGTTGGTTGAGTTATTCCGTCCCCACAGCGTAATCATAGTTACCCCTCAAATTGTTCTGCAATCGGTATCCAACTCGTCCCATGGTGGGATAAAGCTAACATTTACGCAACAGCTTGCAAAAAAATCCTCACGGAGGCAGCGCAGCGTGGCGTTATTGCATAAACTTTAAAAACTTTACCAACTTACGGTTTCTTTAAGTTCGTTAGTGCGTTATTACTCACCGCACTTATAACACGGTGGTATGGCGTGTTTTTTTGGAATGGATACTCGGGTGGCATTTATGACGCAATACTCTTCTTCCCTTCGTAGTCTTGCTGCGGGTTCAGCACTCTTATTCCTTTTTGCGCCGACGTTACAGGCGGCTGAGCAGACAACGGCGCCGCCGAGCGTTGATGCGCGCGCGTGGATTTTAATGGACTATTCCAGCGGCAAGGTGCTGGCGGAAGGCAACGCCGACGAGAAACTGGACCCTGCCAGCCTGACCAAAATTATGACCAGTTACGTCGTCGGGCAGGCGCTGAAGGCCGGAAAAATTCAGCTTACGGATATGGTGACGGTAGGAAAAGACGCCTGGGCCACGGGCAACCCGGCTCTGCGCGGTTCGTCGGTCATGTTCCTTAAACCCGGAGATCAGGTCTCGGTATCCGATCTCAACAAGGGTGTGATTATTCAGTCGGGTAACGACGCCTGTATTGCGCTTGCGGATTATGTTGCCGGGAGCCAGGAGTCGTTCATTGGTTTGATGAATGGTTACGCGAAAAAACTGGGGCTGACCAACACAACGTTCCAGACGGTTCACGGCCTGGATGCGCCGGGGCAGTTTAGTACCGCGCGTGATATGGCGCTGCTGGGCAAAGCGCTGATCCATGATGTGCCGGAAGAGTACGCCATTCACAAAGAAAAAGAGTTCACTTTCAACAAGATTCGCCAGCCGAACCGTAACCGCCTGCTGTGGAGTTCTAATCTGAACGTTGACGGCATGAAAACCGGGACAACGGCAGGCGCCGGATACAATCTGGTGGCCTCTGCGACTCAGGGAGATATGCGTTTGATCTCCGTCGTGCTGGGGACGAAAACCGATCGCATCCGTTTTAATGAGTCAGAGAAATTGTTGACCTGGGGCTTCCGCTTCTTTGAAACGGTGACACCCATTAAACCTGACGCGACTTTCGTGACTCAGCGCGTCTGGTTTGGGGATAAGAGCGAGGTGAATCTGGGCGCGGGAGAGGCGGGTTCCGTGACGATTCCACGCGGACAGCTGAAAAACCTGAAGGCCAGCTTTACGCTGACGGAACCGCAGCTAACCGCGCCGTTGAAGAAAGGCCAGGTTGTCGGCACTATCGACTTCCAGCTCAACGGAAAGTCCATTGAACAGCGTCCGCTGATGGTGATGGAAAACGTGGAAGAGGGCGGCTTCTTTGGGCGGATATGGGACTTCGTCCTGATGAAATTCCACCAGTGGTTTGGCGGCTGGTTCTCTTAATCGCGGTGACGGTGCCGGATGGCGTTAACGCTTATCCGGCCTACGATACGTGCATATTTGTAGGCCGGATAAGGCGCGGCAGCGCCGCCATCCGGCAAACCTTACATCAATACATCAACGTAATGCGCTGCGCTTTGGCATAATCGACAAACTCATCGTCAGGGCGGCAGTCACTCACTACCGTATCAAAACGCGTTAATTCCCCCATCCGCGCGGGTCGCACCTTGCCGAATTTACTGTGATCCACCACCAGGACATGGTATTGCGCCATCGACATGGCCCAGTGTTTCACCGGCAGCTCTTCGAGGTTAAAACAGGTTGCCCCTTTGCTGATATGAACGCCTGCGGCGGAATAAAAGGCGATATCAGGGCAGATATTATTCAGGGTTTCCTGAAAATCGAGCGGTTTGAAAATGGCGTTGCTGGCGTGAAATTCCCCGCCGCACAGAATCGCCCGGCACAGGGGTTTTTCCTGGAGCGCCAGAAACGTATTCAGGGAATAACAGACGGCGGTGAAAGGCAATTCGTTATCAATGGCTTCAATGATCCACGGCGTGGTGGTGCCGCAGTCAAAAAAAATCGTCTGATGCGCCTGTACCAGACCGGCGGCCAGCTGCGCGGCGCGGCGCTTCTCTTCAACCAGGCGGGATTTTTGATCGCTCAATAAATAATGGCTGGCGCTGCGGGGTTCCAGAACAATATACCCGCCCAGTAACACGACGGGCGCGCTTTTATTATTCAGGTCGCGACGAATGGTCATCTCCGATACGCCCAGCAGAGTCGCGGCTTCTTTCAGGTGTAATTTATCGCTGCGTTTTAGCGCTTGCAGCAATTGACCAATACGCTCGTCGCGTCGTGTTTCCATAATTCCCCTGGACAGTTGAATAAGCACTCTGCACAGTACAGAGCGCTTAATACTACTCTTTTTTCACCAGGTTAGTCACGTACCCAGCCTTTACGAATGGGCAGCGCGAAGCAGACGCGGTAGCACGTTTGTAGGCCGTGGTAGAGAGCAACCCCATATTTTTGCCACAGCATTTGCGTGCTCAGGCAGCCGATCATCCCGACCAGCAAACCGCCGAGCATATCCAGCGGCCAGTGAACGCCGAGGTAAACGCGTGACCAGGCGACCGTCACGGCCAGCGCCATGAGCAGTACGCCAGACCAGACGCGGTGCCAGAATAAAAACGCCAGCGCAAAGGTAAAGACAACGGTGCCGTGATCGCTCGGGAAGGAGTCATCGGGCGCGTGATGCAGGAAGTTATAGCCGATACGATCGACAAAAGGACGATCGTGCGGGAAAAGATGCCCCATTATCCAGGAGATCGTCAGGCTGATGAGCAGCGCGATACCCATTTTAATCACCAGCTGGCGTTGAGCGCAGACCCGATCGCGCGGCCCCCATAACCAAAGCACAACGGCCAGCAGCGGCACGATGTTAATCAAATCTCTGGCAATGAAAATGGCCAGAGCGATCATCCACTGTGCGGAGTCGGGGGTGGCATTGATTAAGTAAAACAGCGAGTTGTTAAGGTTTTCCAGCATAACATCCAGACTCAGTGCAGTGATTAAACGAAACGACCCTACGTGCTCCGGGTAAGGGCGAGAATACAAAGTGTCGCAACGGGGGGAAAGCGGTATTGTCTTATTTACCTGTAAAATGAGGAGATTTAAGACAATGGCGCGAGCTTATTCGCCATGATAGCGCCAGCAACTTAAATTAACCTTAAAGCAAAAGGTCACGAAGGATGATTATGTAAAAATGTGCGCATTTTGTTTTTAAATCACATAATTCGCTATCTCAGGTAACGTACTTTCATTACACTTTGCGCGATTTTTTATTTGCGAAGAGATTGCATGCAAAACCTTTCACAAACAGGCGTCCGGCTCGGACGTCAGGCACTGCTTTTCCCTCTCTGTCTGGTGCTTTACGAATTTTCTACGTATATCGGCAATGATATGATCCAGCCGGGGATGCTGGCGGTGGTGGAACAGTATCAGGCCGGGATCGACTGGGTTCCGACCTCGATGACCGCCTACCTGGCGGGCGGGATGTTTTTGCAGTGGCTGTTAGGGCCGCTGTCGGATCGTATTGGACGCCGCCCGGTGATGTTAGCGGGCGTGATCTGGTTTATCGTCACCTGCCTTGCCACACTGCTGGCGCAAAACATTGAGCAGTTCACCCTGCTGCGTTTTTTGCAGGGGGTAAGCCTGTGCTTTATTGGCGCCGTGGGGTACGCCGCCATTCAGGAATCCTTTGAAGAAGCGGTGTGTATCAAAATTACGGCGCTAATGGCTAACGTTGCCCTGATTGCGCCGTTGCTGGGGCCGCTGGTGGGCGCCGCCTGGGTGCATGTTCTGCCGTGGGAAGGGATGTTTGTTCTGTTTGCCGTACTGGCAGCGATTGCTTTTTTCGGCTTACAGCGCGCGATGCCGGAGACCGCGACCCGCCTCGGCGAGAAGCTGTCGCTTAAAGAGCTGGGGCGGGATTACAAGCTGGTGCTGAAAAACGTGCGGTTTGTTGCCGGCGCGCTGGCGCTGGGGTTCGTCAGCCTGCCGCTGCTGGCGTGGATTGCCCAGTCGCCGATCATTATCATCAGCGGTGAGCAGCTCAGCAGCTATGAATATGGCTTGTTGCAGGTTCCTGTCTTTGGCGCGCTGATTGCCGGGAATCTGGTGCTGGCGCGGTTGACCTCCCGGCGAACGGTGCGCGCATTGATTATCATGGGCGGCTGGCCGATTGTGGCGGGATTGCTGATCGCCGCAGCCGCGACGGTGGTCTCTTCCCATGCTTATTTATGGATGACGGCGGGTCTGAGCGTCTACGCCTTTGGCATCGGCGTGGCGAACGCGGGGCTGGTGCGTCTGACCCTGTTCGCCAGCGATATGAGCAAAGGCACGGTTTCTGCGGCGATGGGGATGTTGCAGATGCTGATCTTTACCGTGGGTATTGAAGTGAGCAAGCATGCTTATCTGAGCGGCGGCAACGGCTTATTCAGCCTCTTCAACCTGGCGAACGGCATTCTCTGGCTGCTGCTGATGGTTATCTTCCTGAAAGACAAACGGGTAGGGGATTCACGGGAAGGGTGAGGCCGTCCGGCGCAGCGCCATCAGGCCTCAAAGAGGCATTACCCACTGAACGGGGCTTCGTTTTTCAGCACGCGGTCGATAACGTCCAGCACGCCTTCCGCGTTATTCGAGCCCGCCCGATATTTCGCCGCAGAGGCCACCGCCGCTCCGGCGTTTTCCATCGCAAAACTGAATCCGGCCTGACGCAGCATCTCAATATCATTGCCGCCGTCGCCAAACGTCACGACCTCATCATTGTTAATCCCCCAGCGTTGTTGCAGCAGACGCAAGCCGTTCGCTTTGTGTACGCCGGGAATGATCAAATCGATGCTGCCGTAACCGGTGTGAACCGGCACCATGATATCGCCAATCGCATCATGCAGCGCCGTCTGAACCTGGGGAATACGGTCATCAGTAATGTTGAGGCCGAATTTAAAGAACACGTCATTGATGTTGTCGAAGCTGTCCACGAACTCAAGGCGATGGTAGTACATCGCCGCAACCTGTTTCAGTTCATCGTTGTACTGTTTCAGGGTATAGGCGCTGTTTTTACCGCAGGCGATGATTTCAATATCCGCGCGGGTCAGCAGATGATCGACAACGGCAGCAAAATCCTCTTTCGCCAGTTTGCCGTTGAACACGTCTTCGCCCTCGCTGACCACCCAGCCGCCGTTTTCAGCGACAAAGGCGATTTCGTGGGCGATCTCTGGAAAGAAAGAGATTAACTGGTAATACTGATTACCGCTGGCGACCACAAAACGGATGCCTTTCTGCTTCATTAGCCGATACTGCGCCATAAACCGGTCGCGATTATAGGTTTTTTGATCGCTCAAAAAGGTGCCATCCATGTCTACCGCAATTAGCTTGATACCCATTAACTATTCTCCATAACAGATTGAGTGTTCGATGTTGGTTTGGCGACAGCCTTCGCGACAAGAGCGGCCAGGATGACCAGCGCCAGCACAACCAGCATTGCGCTGCGCAAACCATAATGTTCGCCAAGATAGCCCAGCAGCGGCGGCCCCACCAGGAAGGCCAGATAACCGGTTGTCGCCACCACGCTGACGCGGGTTGGCGCGTCCGGGCCGGTATCGCTGGCCGCCGAAATCGTTAGCGGGAAGCCAAGCGACGCCCCAAGCCCCCAGAGAATAACGGAAACGCCCGCGACCCAGGCGCTGTCGACGAAGATAATCAGACCAATACCGAGCGCTCCCATTAGTGCGCTGGCGCGGACTACCGCCACGCGGCTATAACGGTCGATAAACCAGCCGCCGGTAAAGCGCCCGACGGTCATACCGAGCGTAAAGCCCGCATAAATCAGCGAGCCGGACGTTGGGCTGAAGCCGTGACCATCCACCATCAGAAGCGGCAGCCAGTCGTTGGCGGACCCTTCAGCGAAAGCCATTGCCAGTACCACCACGCCGATCAACAGTAGCTGGACATCGCGATAAAAAGGTACGCCTTTTTCCGTTGTGTGGGCGCCGTCGGCGGCGTTTTTCCCCGTGCCGTCGGGAATGGCGCGAATAGCAATAAAAATGGGGACGATCGCGACGAGAGCCGCCAGCAGGATATGAGCGTTGGCAGGGACGTTAAAGGCGGTTAGCGCCATGCCGACGCCAGCGCCAGCCAGCGTACCGAAGCTGTAAAAACCGTGCATCATCGGCAGGACGGTTTTATTCATTTCACGTTCAACCGCCGCCCCTTCGACGTTGATAGCGACTTCGGCGGCGCCAAAGCTGGCGCCGAATACGCCTAAGCCAAGCGCAAAAACCAGCGGAGAAGCGAACCCCAGCGCAATGCTGAGGATAACCATCCCCGCAACGGCGCAGGACATGGTGATCTGAATGACGTTACGCGTGCCAAATTGTTTTACCAGCCAGGCGGAACACAGAATACCGCTCATCGAACCGATGGAAAGCCCAAACAGCACCGCCCCCATTTCTGCCGTTGATACCGAAAGGATATCGCGAATGGCGGGGGTGCGGGTTGCCCATGAGGCCATCAACAGCCCTGGCAAGAAGAAGAACATAAAAAGCGCCCAGGTCCGGCGTCTTAAGGCTTTACGTGATGAGATGGCGGTCATTGATTCAAACTGAAAAAAGAGAATACAGGGGACAACACTAGCAAGTTTGTGTACATTTGTACACAAACGTGATGAGAGGAAAAGCAGTGCGACGAGCTAACGATCCCCTGCGGCGAGACAAAATCGTTCAGGCCACGCAGGAAGCGATAATAACGCATGGTATTCACGGCGTTACGCACCGCAAAATCGCGGCGATAGCGCAGGTGCCGCTCGGGTCGATGACCTATTATTTTTCGGGAATCGATGAGTTGCTGATCGAGGCGTTAAGCCGGTTTACAGAAACAATGTCGCACCAGTTTCAGTTATTCTTTGCCGATGTCACGAACGTTCAGGACGCCTGTCACGCCATTACCGACATGATCTACAGCTCGCTGGTGACCACGCCAGATAATATGGAGCTGATGTACCAGCTGTATGCCTTCGCCAGCCGAAAACCGGCGCTGAAAACGGTGATGCAGAACTGGATGCAGCGCAGTCAGCAAACGCTGGAGCAGTGGTTTGAACCGGTGACCGCCCGCGCGCTGGACGCGTTTATCGAAGGCATGACCCTCCATTTCGTCACCGACAGAGCGCCTTTAACGCGGAAAGATATTCTGGTCATGGTGAAGCGTATTGCCGGGCAGGTGTGATTTTCAGGCAACAAAAAACCCATCAACCTTGAACCAAAATGGCGGGGTTGATGGGCTCCACAAATTGGGGACATCAAAGAAAAGCAGTGGCACTAGTTATGACTGACGCCTTGAAGAAAAGTTCTGCTTACCTGCAAAAATTTTTCACTTAAAGGCAAACTTCAGTTTTATCCTAAGCCCGGCCAGATGATGACAATAAGTGTCCCCGCCAGCGTTAACAGAACGTTGGCTATCGCGTAGGTTCCCGCATAGCCTAATGCCGGAATGTTGCTGCGCGCCGTGTCGCTGATGATCTCCATCGCCGGAGCACAGGTGCGCGCGCCCATCATGGCGCCGAAGAGCAGGGCGCGGTTCATACGTAATACATAAGCGCCGAACAGGAAGCAGATAATGACCGGCACCAGGCTCACCACAAGACCGGCAATCAACATTTGCCCGCCGACCGCGCCAAGCCCGTTCCCGATGCCGCTGCCCGCGCTCAGGCCGACGCCGGCCATAAAGACCATCAGACCAAACTCTTTCACCATGTTCAGCGCGCCCTGCGGGATGTACCCGAAGGTGGGGTGGTTAGCTCGCAGGAAACCGAGCATGATCCCGGCGAACAGCAGCCCGGCGGCGTTGCCGATGCCGAAGCTGAAATTACTGAACTGGAAGGTGATCATCCCGATCATCAGGCCGATGATAAAGAAGGCGCAGAAGGCCAGCAGATCGGTTACCTGACTGTGAATCGAGATAAAGCCGATACGGTCCGCGACGGTTTTCACGCGACGCGCATCGCCACTCACCTGCAAGACGTCGCCTTTATTCAGCACCACGTTGTCGTCGATCGGCATTTCAATCTGGCTGCGGATCACGCGGTTAAGGAAGCAGCCGTGGTCGGTCAGCTTCAACTGGGCGAGACGGCGGCCTACGGCATTGTGGTTTTTCACGACGATCTCTTCGGTCACGATGCGCATGTCGAGCAGGTCGCGGTCGAAGACTTCTTTGCCGTTACGGAAGCTGGGGTCCAGTCGGGCGTGTGCATCCGGGTAACCAACCAGGGCAATCTCATCGCCCATCTGCAATACCGCGTCACCATCCGGGTTCGCCAGAATACCGTTACGGCGGATGCGCTCAATGTAGCAACCGGTCTGACGGTAGATGCCCAGCTCGCGCAGATTTTTCCCGTCGGCCCAGGCCACCAGTTCCGGGCCGACGCGATAAGCGCGGATGACCGGCAGATAGACCTTGCGGTTGGCGTCGGTATCCAGGCCGCGCTCGCGGGCAATCTGCTGGGCGCTGGTTTGCAGATCCTGATGTTGCAGTTTCGGCAGGTAACGTGCGCCGACAATCAGGCTGACCAGGCCGATGAGGTAGGTCAGCGCGTAGCCCAGGCTCAGGTTGTCCAGCGCGACCGAGAGCTGCGAACTCTCCATACCGGAATGGCGTAACGTGTCGCCTGCGCCGACCAGCACAGGGGTCGAGGTCATGGAGCCCGCCAGCATACCGGCGGTCAGGCCGATATCCCAGCCAAAGAGCTTACCCAGCCCTAATGCGATCAGCAGCGCGCTACCGACCATGACCAGAGCAAGCATCAGGTAATTTTTGCCGTCGCGAAAAAAAATAGAAAAAAAGTTGGGGCCAGCTTCGACGCCGACACAAAAAATAAACAGCATAAAGCCCAGATTTAGTGCATCGGTGTTAATACTAAAGTGCTGCTGCCCTAATAATAGGGAGACCACTAAAACGCCAATGGAATTACCGAGTTGGACTGAACCCAGGCGTAACTTACCCAGACATAGCCCGAGAGCCAGGACCACAAATAATAACAGGATGTAATTCCCATTTAACAAATCTGCGACGTTTATATTCACGGAGACTAACTTCTTGTTTACCAGTAAGCTGTTGAAAGAAATGACAATTTACGCTAATGTTTTTGCCAGAAATTATGAGGCGTCGGCATCGTATCGGCGCTCAAATAAAAGCAGCACAACAATTTAATTCGCTAGTTTAATCTCATTACGTATCAACGGCTATAAGAATCGTGTGGGTGTGTTTTTGGCATGGAATGCCGAACGACTTTATCTGACTGGACGCCTTCGGGCGAAAAAAGTGTTCGATAGAGATAGTGTCAGGAGGAACGATTGAAACATAAACAAGGTTGGGCGGGTGCAATCTGCTGCTTTGTACTCTTTATTGTGGTGTGCCTTTCATTAACGATGCATATGAAAGGGGCATTTCGGGTTGCCGGGCATCCTGAGATTGGGCTGTTGTTTTTTACGTTACCTGGCGCGGTGGCCAGTTTTTTTTCCCATCGCAGAGAAGTCATTAAACCTCTTATCGGCGCCATGCTGGCCGCACCATGTTGTCTGGTCCTGATGCGATTTGTTTTTATGCCTACGCGCTCCGTATGGCAAGAACTGGCGTGGTTGTTCAGTGCGGTGTTCTGGTGTGCGCTCGGCGCGCTTTGCTTTTTATTTATCAGCAGCCTGTTTAGTCAGCGACGTAAAAAGAACCGATAACGCCCTCCGGGAGAGGGCGTAAAGCAGCGATCAGGCGAACAGGTTCAGATTCTCTTTTGCCCATGCCTCAAAATCGGTGTAACCGCCGATGTGTTTCTGATCGACAAAAATCTGCGGTACGGTCTCTACCGGTTTACCCACGGTTTTTTCCAGATCCGCTTTGGTAATGCCTTCAGCATGAATATCAATATAACGATAGTTAAAATCGTCGCGCTCAGTGCTCAGTTTTTCTGCTAACTCTTTCGCACGCACGCAATACGGGCACCCTGGGCGACCAAAAATAACGGTAAACATTGTTTTTTCCTCGAACTCATAGCCTTGTGACGAATGGCGGCTATGATGCCGTTAAACGACGCATCTGAAAAGCAGGTTGCGCCTGTTGCTTTGATACCTATAGGCTATATCTGTTAAACACGATAAACCTGAACGCGTTACACTGAGCATCCGTTATCCGGGAGGCCCTTATGCGCTCGATTGGCGCTTTACCCAAAAGCGTGTTGATTCTGGAAATTCTCGGTATGATTTTGCTGGCAGCGGCGTTGCTGTCGCTCAATCAGTACCTCACATTACCCGCGCCGATGAACAGGCCGCTGGCGGTAACGGTGATGATATTTCTCGGTATCCTGCTTATGCTTCCCGCTGCGGTGGCGCTAATGTGGCGGATCGCGCAGCTTATTGCGCCGCAACTGATGACGCGCTCACCCGATTCTTCTTCCCGTTCAGCAAGAGAAAAACCGCATGACTCCAACCATTGATTTAATCCGTGGTCACCGTTCTATTCGTCATTTCACCGATGAGCCGATTTCCGATGCGCAGCGTGAGTCGATTATTGCCGCCGCGCGGGGAACCTCAAGCTCCAGTTTTTTACAGTGCAGTTCCATTATCCGCATTACCGATAAAGCCATGCGCGAAGCGCTGGTGCCCCTGACGGGCGGGCAAAAGCACGTTGCGCAGGCCGCGGAATTTTGGGTTTTCTGCGCTGATTTTAATCGTCACTTACAGATTTGCCCGGACGCGCAGCTCGGGCTGGCGGAACAGCTGCTGCTGGGCACGGTCGATACGGCGATGATGGGGCAAAATGCGCTGACCGCTGCCGAATCCCTGGGGCTGGGCGGCGTCTATATCGGCGGTATCCGCAATCATATTGAAGCGGTTACGGAACGGCTGAAATTACCGAAATATGTCCTGCCGCTGTTTGGGCTGTGCCTCGGCTGGCCTGCGGATAACCCTGGCGTTAAGCCGCGCCTGCCCGCAGAACTGATCGTGCATGAAAATCACTATCAGCCTGTGGATGCCGCGCTGCTGGCGCAATATGATGAGCAGATCGCGGAGTACTACCTGACCCGCGACAGCAATACGCGCCGCGATACCTGGAGCGACCATATTCGTCGTACCATCATCAAAGAGAATCGCCCGTTTATTCTGGACTATTTGCATAAACAGGGTTGGGCGACGCGCTAACACCCGGTGTATGATACGCAGGCTTTTACCAGGTCTTTTAGAGAGGTGCAGGGTGAAAATTGCCATATTGTCCCGGGACGGAACGCTCTATTCTTGTAAACGCCTGCGCGAAGCGGCGATGAAGCGCGGCCATCTGGTCGAAATACTCGATCCGCTTTCCTGCTATATGAACATCAGCCCGGCGGCCTCTTCTATTCACTATAAAGGCCGCCAGTTGCCGCATTTTGATGCCGTCATCCCCCGTATTGGCTCTGCCATCACGTTTTACGGTACAGCGGCGCTGCGTCAGTTCGAAATGCTGGGTAGCTATCCGCTGAACGAATCCGTGGCGATTACCCGCGCGCGCGATAAACTGCGTTCGCTACAGTTACTGGCCCGGCAGGGAATTGACTTGCCCGTTACCGGCATTGCGCATTCGCCGGATGACACCAGCGATCTGATCGACATGGTCGGCGGCGCGCCGCTGGTGGTAAAACTGGTGGAAGGTACGCAGGGCATTGGCGTGGTGCTGGCGGAAACCCGGCAAGCCGCAGAGAGCGTGATTGATGCGTTTCGTGGCCTCAATGCGCACATTCTGGTGCAGGAGTACATCAAAGAGGCCAGAGGGCGTGACATCCGTTGTCTGGTTGTGGGCGACGAAGTGGTGGCGGCCATTGAGCGGCGGGCAAAAGAGGGCGATTTTCGCTCCAACCTTCATCGCGGCGGTATGGCGAGTATCGCCAGTATCACGCCGCGTGAACGAGAGATAGCGATAAAAGCGGCGCAGACGATGGGGCTGGATGTCGCTGGCGTCGATATTCTGCGCGCGGAGCGTGGGCCGCTGGTCATGGAAGTGAACGCCTCTCCGGGTCTGGAAGGGGTAGAAAAAACGACGGGTGTGGATATCGCCGGGCGAATGATCCAGTGGATCGAGCGTCACGCCACTCCCGAATTTTGCCTTAAAACGGGCGGTTAATCGCAATATCGTTCCCGATCGTGGTATGACGCGGTCTTTTTGCGTAAGCTGTGCCGGTAATTTTTTTATCGTAAGAGGTAGCACATTATTATGACATCACTGGTCGTTCCTACTCTGGATACGTTGCGTCAATGGCTCGACGACCTGGGCATGAGTTTTTTTGAATGTGATACCTGTCAGGCGCTGCATTTGCCCCATATGCAAAATTTTGACGGCATTTACGATGCGAAAATCGACCTGGTGGATAACACGGTGCTGTTTTCCGCAATGGCGGAAGTGAGACCCTCGGCGCTGCTGCCGCTGGCTGCCGATCTGTCGGCAATTAACGCCAGTTCGTTAACGGTGAAAGCGTTCCTGGATATGCAGGATGATAATCTGCCAAAACTGGTGGTTTGCCAGTCTTTATCCGTTATGCGGGGCGTGACGTATGAACAGTTCGAGTGGTTTGTTCGTCAGAGCGAAGAGCAGATTTCTATGGTGATTCTGGAAGCCGGAGCGCATCAGCTGCTGTTCAGCGCAGAAGAAGACGCGCAAAAAAGTCGCGCTGAAAATCATTTTCTTCACTGAAATCTGCGCACATGCAACCTGAAGAATGACGCGTCTAACGCAGTCGCTGCCAGAGCGGCTGCTGTTTGCATTTTTTTATTCTGCCTTTAACCTTTCTTTAAAGAATAATTCACCTCCTTTCCGCCTGTTTCGCTTTATCACATAGACAAAACCTGCATAAAAAATTGATAAAAGGCGTTTTTTAATCTGAGCTATAGCCTCGAACCCTGGCTAAAGTTATTCTTGCGAAGCTTTTACACGTCATCCTTCAGACAACCTCCTGAATGATTTTGTGTATTTATGGCGAGCAATGACGGCAGGGAGAGAGCCCTCTCTTCTGTAACTGTGTCGAGTGACAAAATATGCACGTTTCTTGCATATCTTAGAATGCAACTTTTTTGGTTCGTTTGTTAACGAACTTTCAGAAGGAAAGAGATTATGACCGCCTTAAATAAAAAATGGCTATCGGGTCTGGTTGCGGGTGCTCTGATGGCCGTCTCTGCCAGCACGCTCGCCGCTGAACAAAAAACACTGCATATCTATAACTGGTCTGATTATATCGCCCCGGATACGGTCGCGAACTTTGAAAAAGAGACCGGTATCAAAGTGGTCTATGACGTCTTCGACTCCAACGAGGTACTGGAAGGGAAACTCATGGCCGGGAGCACCGGTTTTGACCTGGTTGTCCCGTCGGCCAGTTTTCTGGAACGCCAGCTCACTGCGGGCGTATTCCAGCCGCTGGATAAAAGCAAACTACCTGGCTGGAAAAACCTCGATCCAGAGCTGTTGAAGCTGGTAGCGAAGCACGATCCTGACAACAAATACGCGATGCCGTATATGTGGGCGACTACCGGTATCGGTTATAACATCGATAAAGTCAAAGCGGTGCTGGGGGCTGACGCACCGGTCGATAGCTGGGATCTGGTGCTGAAACCTGAAAATCTGGAAAAACTTAAAAGCTGCGGCGTCTCCTTCCTTGATGCGCCTGAAGAGGTGTTCGCGACCGTGCTGAACTACCTGGGGAAAGATCCCAACAGCACCAAAGCGGATGACTACACGGGGCCTGCGACCGATCTGTTGCTGAAGCTGCGCCCGAACATTCGTTATTTCCACTCGTCTCAATACATAAACGATCTGGCGAACGGCGATACCTGCGTGGCGATTGGCTGGGCAGGGGACGTATGGCAGGCGGCTAACCGCGCGAAAGAAGCGAAAAACGGCGTGAATATCTCCTTCTCCATTCCGAAAGAGGGGGCGATGGCGTTCTTTGATGTGTTCGCGATGCCTGCTGATGCGAAAAACAAAGAAGAGGCTTATCAGTTCCTCAACTATCTGCTGCGCCCGGACGTGATCGCCCACATTTCCGACCATGTGTTCTACGCCAACGCCAACAAAGAAGCGACGGCGCTGGTCAGCGCTGAAGTGCGTGACAACCCGGGCATTTATCCGCCTGCGGATGTGCGAGCGAAAATGTTCACGCTGAAAGTGCAGGAACCGAAGATCGACCGTGTGCGTACGCGTGCCTGGACGAAGGTGAAAAGCGGTAAATAAGCCGCTGTATCAGAACGTTGCCCGGTGAGGTTTACCGGGCAATGCGCACTTTTATGGTGCGTTTGCACTGATTTTTGTTTATGCCGGAGAGCACCCCGTGAACGACGCGACCCCCCGCCCACAGGCGAAAACCCGTAAAGCGCTGACGCCGCTTCTTGAAATCCGCAACCTGACAAAATCATTTGATGGTCAACACGCCGTGGATGATGTCAGCCTCACTATCTATAAAGGCGAAATATTTGCGCTGCTTGGCGCATCGGGCTGCGGGAAATCCACGCTGCTGCGTATGCTGGCCGGATTTGAACAACCCTCCGCCGGGCAAATCATGCTCGATGGCGTCGATCTGGCGCATGTCCCGCCTTATCTGCGCCCTATCAATATGATGTTCCAGTCCTATGCGCTGTTCCCCCATATGACGGTGGAACAGAACATTGCGTTTGGGCTGAAGCAGGACAAGCTGTCGAAGGCGGAAATCACCGCGCGCGTGAACGAAATGCTGGGGCTGGTGCATATGCAGGAGTTCGCTAAACGTAAGCCTCATCAGCTTTCCGGCGGCCAGCGTCAGCGTGTGGCGCTGGCGCGTAGCCTGGCGAAACGCCCGAAGCTGTTGCTGCTCGACGAGCCGATGGGCGCGCTGGATAAAAAGCTGCGCGACCGGATGCAGCTGGAAGTCGTCGATATTCTTGAGCGCGTTGGCGCGACCTGCGTGATGGTGACGCACGATCAGGAAGAGGCGATGACGATGGCCGGGCGAATTGCGATCATGAACCGTGGGAAATTCGTGCAGATTGGCGAACCGGAAGAGATTTATGAACATCCGACCACCCGCTACAGCGCGGAATTTATCGGTTCTGTGAACGTCTTTGAAGGCTTGCTGAAGGAACGTCAGGATGATGGGCTGGTTATTGATTCGCCGGGGCTGGTGCATCCTCTGAAAGTGGATGCGGATGCGTCCGTTGTCGATAACGTTCCGGTGTATGTCGCGCTGCGCCCGGAAAAAATCATGCTGTGCGACGCGCCGCCAGAAGACGGCTACAACTTTGCCGTGGGTGAAGTGGTGCATATCGCCTACCTCGGCGATTTGTCGATTTATCATGTGCGGTTGAAAAGCGGCCAGATGTTGAGCGCTCAGTTACAGAACGCGCATCGCTATCGCAAAGGGTTGCCGACCTGGGGCGATGAAGTGCGTTTATGCTGGGATGCGGACAGTTGTGTGGTGTTGACGGTTTAAGGAGCGAAAATGAGTACACTTGAACCTCCGGCTCGCGATAAAAAGCCCGGCGGCCTGACGCTGTGGCTGGCGCGGGTGCAAATGAAGCATGGGCGTAAGCTGGTCATCGCAGTGCCGTACCTTTGGCTGATCCTGCTTTTTCTGCTGCCGTTTCTGATTGTGTTTAAAATCAGCCTGGCGGAGATGGCGCGGGCGATCCCGCCCTATACCGATCTGGTGGCGTGGGCCGACGGGCAGCTATCCCTGACCCTCAATCTGGGAAACTTCCTGCAACTGACGGACGATCCGCTCTATTTTGACGCCTATTTGCAGTCTTTGCAGGTGGCGGGCGTTTCGACTCTCTGCTGTTTGCTGCTGGGGTATCCGCTGGCCTGGGCGGTGGCGCACAGCAGGCCGTCGACGCGTAATATTCTGCTGTTGCTGGTGATCCTGCCGTCCTGGACCTCGTTTCTGATCCGCGTTTACGCCTGGATGGGGATTCTGAAAAATAACGGCGTGCTGAACAACTTCCTGATGTGGCTGGGGGTTATCGATCATCCCCTGACGATTTTGCATACCAATCTGGCGGTGTATATCGGTATTGTCTACGCCTATCTGCCGTTTATGGTACTGCCGATTTATATCGCGCTGACGCGCATTGACTATTCGCTGGTGGAGGCCTCGCTGGATCTGGGCGCGCGTCCGCTGAAAACCTTCTTTAGCGTCATTGTGCCGTTAACGAAAGGGGGCATTATCGCCGGATCGATGCTGGTGTTTATTCCGGCGGTGGGGGAATTTGTGATCCCGGAACTGCTCGGCGGGCCAGACAGCATTATGATCGGCCGCGTACTGTGGCAGGAGTTCTTCAACAACCGCGACTGGCCGGTGGCCTCTGCGGTGGCTATCATCATGTTATTGCTGCTGATTGTACCGATTATCTGGTTCCATAAGCATCAGCAAAAAAGCGAGGGGGAACTCGGATGAATACTTTACCGGTGGTTCGTTCGCCCTGGCGAATTGTTATTCTGGTGCTCGGGTTTACCTTCCTGTATGCGCCGATGCTGATGCTGGTCATCTATTCGTTTAACAGCTCGAAGCTGGTGACCGTCTGGGCGGGGTGGTCTACGCGCTGGTATGGCGAGCTGTTCCGGGATAGCGCGATGATAAGCGCCGTCGGCCTGAGCCTCACGATTGCCGCTTGCGCCGCGACAATGGCGGCTATTCTGGGGACGATTGCCGCCGTGGTAATGGTGCGTTTTGGCCGTTTTCGTGGAGCGAATGGCTTTGCGTTTATGATCACCGCGCCGCTGGTTATGCCGGATGTGATTACCGGGCTGTCGCTGTTGCTGCTGTTTGTGGCCCTGGCCCATGCTATCGGCTGGCCCGCAGATCGCGGAATGCTGACAATCTGGCTGGCGCACGTTACCTTCTGTACGGCCTATGTGGCGGTGGTTATTTCATCGCGTCTGCGCGAACTGGATCGCTCGATTGAAGAGGCGGCGATGGATCTTGGCGCGACGCCGTTAAAAGTGTTCTTTGTGATTACGCTGCCGATGATCATGCCTGCGGTGATCTCTGGATGGCTGCTGGCTTTCACGCTGTCGCTGGACGATCTGGTGATCGCCAGTTTTGTCTCTGGCCCGGGGGCGACGACATTGCCGATGCTGGTCTTCTCCAGCGTGCGTATGGGGGTTAACCCGGAGATTAACGCGCTGGCGACCCTTATCCTCGGCGTGGTAGGCATTGTCGGTTTTATCGCCTGGTATCTGATGGCGCGCGCAGAAAAGCAGCGAATGCGTGATATCCAACGTGCAAGACGCGGCTGAAGAAACTAAAATCTGCCAACCTGGCAACACGTTACCGTGGGCAAACGCGGTAACGTTTTCATGGAAGACGATTCGTTGGGATTTTTTAAGAAATCATCCTCATCACATGCCCGTTTAAATGTACCCACGCTGGTGCAGGTGGCGGCGCTCGCGATTATTTTGATCCGCTGCCTCGATTTGCTGATGATTTTTAACACGCTCGGCATGCGGGGAATGGGGGAGTTTATTCATCGCAGCGTGCAAACCTGGAATCTGACGCTGGTGTTTTTAGGCAGCCTGGCGCTGGTCTTTACTGAAATATATTGCGCGTTTTCGCTGGTGAAAGGGCGCAACTGGGCGCGCTGGGTGTACCTGCTCACGCAGGTTATTGCCACAGGTTATCTGTGGGCGGCGTCGTTGGGCTATGGCTACCCGGAACTGTTCAGTATTGCCGGGGAGTCGAAACGCGAAATTTTGCACACGCTGGTGATGCAGAAATTGCCGGACATGCTGGTTCTGATGCTGCTCTTTATCCCTGCGGGCAGCAGGCGGTTCTTCCGTTTGCAATAACGTGTATAATCCTCGCCCCTGGTAATATGAAGGTCTTTGTATGCAGTGCGCACTCTACGACGCCGGTCGCTGTCGATCCTGTCAGTGGATAGTCCAGCCGATCCGCGATCAACTCTCCGCCAAAACCGCCGATCTAAAGGGGCTGCTTGCCGATTTTTCGGTTGAACAGTGGTGCGCGCCGGTCAGCGGCCCGGAACAGGCCTTTCGTAATAAAGCCAAAATGGTGGTCAGCGGCAGCGTGGAAAAGCCGCTGTTAGGCATGTTGCATCGCGACGGCACCCCGGAGGATTTGAGCGACTGTCCGCTCTATCCCGACACGTTTGCTCCCGTTTTCGCCACGCTGAAGCCGTTCATCGCCCGTGCCGGGTTAACGCCTTACAACGTGGCGCGCAAACGCGGCGAGCTGAAATACATCCTGCTGACGGAAAGCCAGTTCGATGGCGGCATGATGCTGCGGTTCGTGCTGCGCTCAGAAACCAAACTGGCGCAGCTGCGCGCGGCGCTGCCGTGGCTACAGGCGCAGTTACCGCAGCTGAAGGTTATTACCGCGAATATTCAACCGGTACACATGGCGATTATGGAAGGGGAGATGGAGATCTTCCTGACGGAGCAGCAGGCGCTGGCAGAACGTTTTAACGATGTGCCGCTGTGGATCCGTCCGCAGAGCTTTTTCCAGACCAACCCGGTCGTTGCGAGCCATCTGTATGCGACGGCGCGTGACTGGGTGCGTCAGCTGCCTGTTCATCACATGTGGGATCTGTTTTGCGGCGTCGGGGGATTTGGTTTGCACTGCGCCACCCCGGAGATGACGTTGACGGGCATTGAGATCGCACCAGAGGCAATCGCCTGCGCGAAGCAATCCGCTGCGGAACTGGGGCTGACGAATCTTCATTTTCAGGCGCTGGATTCCACCCGATTCGCCACCGCGCAAGGGGAAGTGCCGGAACTGGTGCTGGTGAACCCGCCGCGTCGCGGCATTGGAAAAGCCCTGTGCGACTATCTTAGCCAGATGGCGCCGGAATACATCATCTACTCCAGCTGCAACGCGCAGACGATGGCAAAGGACATTGCCAACTTGCCGGGCTACCGTATTGAGCGTGTTCAACTTTTCGATATGTTCCCGCATACCGCGCATTATGAAGTGTTAACGCTGTTGACCAAAGCACGCTGACCGGTAGGCCGGGTAAAGCGAAGCCGCCGCCTGGCGCAACGGCCGCACAAAGTTCAACAAAATGTGAACTCTTCCCCCCTGTGAAATCGGGTAAGCTTAAGTCATTGGCATTGAGAGAATGAAGGCTTACCCATGAAGCAGATCCTGCTGGTGGAAGATGACCACGACATCGCGGCGCTCCTGCGCCTCAATTTAGAAGACGAAGGCTACGCCATTACTCACCAACCGGATGGGGGCAAGGCGTTACAGTGCCTTGAAACCCAGCCCTGGGATGCCGTGATCCTCGACCTGATGCTCCCCAACGTTGACGGTCTGGAAATCTGTCGTCGCATCCGTCAGATGACCCGCTACCTGCCGGTGATTATCATCAGCGCCCGCAGCAGCGAAACGGACCGCATTACCGGGCTGGAAACCGGGGCAGATGATTACCTGGCAAAACCCTTCTCGGTGCAGGAGCTGATCGCGCGCATCAAAGCGCTGTTTCGCCGACAGCAGGCTATGGGGCAGGCACAGACTGCCGGGCATATTCAGGCTCATGGCCTGACGCTTGATCCGCTGGCGCGTACGGTGCGCCTGCACGGTCAGGACGTGGACCTCACGCCGCGTGAATTTGAGCTGCTGTACTTCTTTGCCCGTCATCCCGGCGAAGTCTTTTCGCGTCTGGCGCTGCTGGAACAGGTCTGGGGCTATCAGCACGAAGGGTATGAGCACACCGTCAACACCCACATTAATCGCCTGCGTATCAAGATTGAAAAAGATGCCGCTGAACCGGAGATTATTCGTACCGTCTGGGGCAAAGGTTACAAATTTGCGGAGCTGAACCATGATGCGGCGCTTTAGCCTGAGCCAGCGGCTGACGCTGCTGTTCATTCTGCTGCTGATGCTCTGCGCCACCGTTGCCTGCGCGGTGCAACTCTACAGCAGCATGCAGTACGGCAACGCGATGGTGCAGCGGCTGTCCGGCGGGCTGGCGCAACAGATTGTGCAGCGTGAACCCATTCTGGATGCGCAGGGCAGAGTTGACCGCAGCGTGCTGAAGCCGCTGTTTGACCGCCTGATGACCTTTAACCCGAGCGTTGAGCTGTATGTCGTCTCTTCTGACGGCGAACTGCTGGCCGATGCCGCGCCGCCGGGCCATATCCAGCGGCAAAAGATCGATATTAGTCCATTGCAAACCTTTCTCAGCGGCGCAGCGATGCCCGTCTATGGCGACGATCCGCGTAGTCAGAGTCAGAAGGTTTTCAGCGTTACCCCTTTACGTCAGGATGGTGAGCTTAAAGGCTATTTGTACATCATCCTGCAAGGTGAAGAGTCAAATGCGCTGGCAGAAATGGCCTGGCATAAAGCACTCTGGAGTACGGTGTTGTGGTCCCTGCTATGGGTGGCGCTGTTCGGCCTGCTGGCGGGGTTACTGATCTGGTACTGGGTGACGCGCCCGGTAAAACGCCTGACGATGGATGTTGCCGGGCTGGAGCAGGACAGCATTACCGCCATCAAACAGCTGGCGGCACAGCAGCCGGAAACCACGGTGAGTGATGAAGTTGCGGTGCTGCGCAATACTTTTATCGAGCTGGCGCGCAAAATCGCCGGTCAGTGGGATCAACTGGCCGACAGCGACCGGCAGCGCCGGGAGTTTATCGCCAATATATCGCATGACTTACGCACGCCGCTGACGTCATTGCTGGGCTACCTGGAAACGCTATCGCTTAAATCCGCTACGCTGACGCCGCAGGAAACGCAGCAATATCTCGCTACTGCGCTGCGTCAGGGGCACAAGGTGCGGCACCTGTCGCAGCAGCTTTTCGAGCTGGCGCGGCTTGAGCATGGCAGCATTAAACCGCAACTGGAGCGCTTTGCTATTGGTGAGCTGATTCAGGATGTGGCGCAAAAATTCGATCTGACGATAGAGACCCGGCAGTTGCATTTGCAGGTCGATATGCCGCATTCCCTGCCGCTTATCAATGCTGACGTCTCGATGATAGAGCGGGTAGTGACGAATTTGCTGGATAACGCCGTGCGCCATTCGCCGCAGGGGAGCACTATCCGGCTGAAGGTGTGGCAGGAGGAGGCGCAGCTACAGGTAGAGGTCAGCGACAGCGGGCCAGGTATTGACGAAGCGTTGCGTGACCAACTGTTCCAGCGACCATCGGTGCTGGGGCATCAGGCGTCGCGGGAAGATCGCGGAGGGTTAGGGCTGCTGATTGTAAGACGGATGCTGGAACTGCACGGCGGTGGGATCAGGCTGATGGATTCAGTGAGTGGCGCGCGGTTTAGGTTCTTTGTGCCCTTATAGAATTGCCGGATGGCGCTGCGCCATCCGGCAAGGAAGATTACTGCGGGAACCACTGATCGCTGATTTTCTGATAAGTGCCATCAGCTTTGATTGCCATCAGCGCGGCGTTCAGTTTTTCCAGCAGCGCTTTATTATCCGGGCGCACAGCGATGCCAAGGCCGGTGCCGAAGTATTGCGGATCGGTCACTTTTTCTGTTGCCGCGCCCAGTTGCGGATTGGTTTTCAGCCACTCATTCACCACGGCGGTATCGCCGAATACGCCATCAATACGGCCATTTTTCAGGTCGATAATCGCATTCTGGTAGCTGTCATAAGCCACGGTTTTCACTTCAGGATGCTTATCTTGCAGGTATTTCTGGTGCGTGGTGCCGTTTTCCATGCCGATACGTTTCCCTTTCAGGTCGGCAAAGGTTTTATAGCTGTCTTTTTTCGCAATCACCAGCGCAGAGTTGGCATAGTAAGGGCTTGTGAACGTCACCTGTTTGCTACGCTCAGGGGTAATATCCATACCAGAGATAACCGCGTCATATTTTTTGAATTTCAGCGCCGGGATCAGGCTGTCAAACGCGTGGTTGGTAAAAGTACAGTCGGCCTGCATTTGTTTGCATAACGCAGTCGCCAGATCGATATCGAAACCGACGATTTTATTGCTCGCATCCAGTGATTCGAACGGCGGGTAAGTGGCGGAAACGCCGAAATTGATTTTATCGGCAGCTGAGGCGCCAGCGGCGAAAGTAGCGAGTAATGCGGCCAGAACTAACTTTTTCATGGTGGAACTCCCGTCTGTCAATCTTATGATTATTCGCCGTGTCTGCGGCATGGGTTTACAATGCCATTTAATGAATTTATATGCAATAAAAATGATTAAGTATTTTTGTTGTTATAAAAAAAGACGGACAGCTTAGTGGCTTGCCCGTCTTTATGATTTCGTTTTATGCATTTATGTCGATGATTTTGTAGGCTGGATAAGGCGCTTGCGCCATTGCCTGATGGCGACGCTGACGCATCTTTCAGGCCTACATGGTGTTCTTAATTCCTGCGCTCAAACGCCAGCGCTTTACGCTCGATGAGGCGCATCAGCAAGGTTAGCAAACCGTTGACGATCAGATAAATCACGCCAGCCGCGCCAAACACCATCACATCGTAGGTACGACCGTACAGCAGCTGGCCGTGGCCCATCACTTCCATCAGCGTAATGGTGTACGCCAGAGACGTACTCTTGAAGACCAGCACCACCTCATTGGAGTAAGAGGAGAGGGCGCGTTTAAACGCGTACGGCAGCAGGATCGCCAGGGTATCTTTTTTGCTCATCCCCAGCGCGCCGCAGGACTGCCACTGGCCTTCCGGGATCGCACGGATCGCGCCATAGAACAGCTGCGTGGTATAGGCCGCGCTGTTGAGCGACAGGGCAAGTAAGGCGCATAGCCACGGCTCGGACAGCAGGTGCCAGAGTACCGGGTAATCCTGTAACGACGGGAATTGCCCCGGGCCGTAGTAGATCAGGAAGATTTGCACCAGCAGCGGCGTACCGGTAAACAGCGTAATGTAGCCGCGAACCAGCCATACCAGCACCGGCGTTTTCAGCGTCAGAATGATGGTGAAAATCAGCGCCAGGATCAGCGCGACGATGATAGACGCAACCGTCAGCGTCAGGCTGGTGTGCAGCCCTTTCATCAGTTCAGGTAAATACTCAAACATCAGCCTGGTCTCCGCTCAAAACGTGTCGCGCGCAGGTCAATGCGTTTGAGAATGTACTGACTCACCAGCGTAATCACCAGATAGATAGCCGCAGCCACAATGTACCAGGTGAACGGCTCCTGAGTGCGCGTGGCGATGCTTTTTGTTTGCAGCATCAGATCGTTCACGCTGATAAGGCTGACCAGCGCGGTATCTTTCAGCAATACCAGCCACTGGTTGCCCAGCCCTGGCAGCGCATGACGCCACATTTGCGGCATCACCAGGCGGAAGAAAATCGCGGTTTTTGATAAGCCCAACGCCTGACCAGATTCCCACTGTCCAGACGGAACCGCTTTCAGCGCGCCGCGCAGCGTTTGCGACGCGTATGCCGCATACAACAACGACAGCGCGATGACGCCGCACAGGAACGGACTGACGTCGAAGTCTTCAATCTGCATCTGCAACGGGATTTGCACAAACCCCAGGTTGATGGTGAAGCCATCAGACAGCATCAGCAGAAGCTGAGAGGAACCGAAATAGATAAACAGCACCACCAGAATTTCCGGCAGGCCGCGCAGAATCGTGACCAGTGCGGAACCTGTCCAGGCTATCGGGCGCCATTTTACGGACTCCCAGACGGCAAAAATCATAGCGAGGACGAGGCCGATGATCAGCGCACAAACGGCAAGGCCGACGGTCATCCCGGCGGCGCTTGCTAAAGGAAAAAATTCGTTCATCAAGTCTTACTTCTGGAACCATTTGTTGTAGATGGTTTCGTACGTGCCATCTTGCTTCACTTTTTCCAGCGCAGTGTTGAATTTCTGCTGTAGTTCCGTGTTGCCCTGGCGTACCGCGATGCCGAGGCCGGTGCCGAAGTAATCTTTGTCGGTCACTTTATCGCCAACCGGCGCCAGCTTCGGATTATCTTTCAGCCATTCAGTGACCACGGCGGTGTCGCCGAACACGCCGTCAATACGACCATTTTGCAGATCCAGCTTCGCGTTCTGGTAGCTGTCATAAGGCACGGTGGTGATTTCCGGGTGCTTATCCAGGATGAACTTCTGGTGGGTAGTGCCATTCTGTACGCCCACTTTTTTGCCTTTCAGCTGGTCGATGCTGGTGTATTTACCCTGCTGACCGATGAACAGTGCGGAGTTGTCATAGTAAGGCGTGGTGAACAGAACCTGCTTTTCACGCTCAGGCGTGATGTCCATACCGGCCATCACCGCGTCGAAACGACGGAACTTCAGGCTTGGGATCAGGCTGTCAAACGCCTGGTTGGTAAAGGTGCAGGTCGCGTCAATCTCTTTACACAGCGCATTGGCCAGATCGACGTCAAAGCCGACGATTTTGTTACTGGCATCCATAGATTCGAACGGAGGGTAGGATGCTTCCGTGGCGAAACGGATGGTTTGAGCTGCTGTAGCGGAAAGGCTAAAGCCTGCAATTAGCGCGGCAATCAGAACTTTTTTCATTGTCATTGTCCCGAATCTTAGTGAGATAAATAGTTTTTAAATGCATCGGTCTGCGGGTTCGCAAAGCAGCTCGCATCCCCTTGCTCGACGATGTGACCGTTTTCCATATAGATCACCCGGCTGGCGGTTTTACGCGCCACTTCTACTTCGTGAGTGACGATCACCTGGGTAATTTTGGTTTCCGCCAGTTCACGAATAATACTGACGATTTGCGCGGTGATTTCCGGGTCCAGCGCGGCGGTTGGCTCGTCAAACAGCAGCACCTGCGGCTCCATCATTAACGCACGGGCGATAGCCACACGCTGTTGCTGACCGCCGGAAAGATGCAGAGGATAGCGATCGCTGTAAGGTTTCAGGCGCAGACGTTCCAGCAGCTTCTCGGCACGCGCCAGCGCCTGGTCTTTTGACAGACCCAGCACGCGGCAGGGCGCTTCAATCAGGTTTTGTTGTACCGTGAGATGCGGCCAGAGATTGTATTGCTGAAAAACCATGCCTACGTTCTGGCGCAATTCACGAATCGCCTTGTCGGAAGGCGTTTTCGTGAAGTCGAAATGATTTCCTGCGATAGTGAGCGTGCCGGAGCGCGGCATCTCAAGCAGATTGAGTACACGCAGCAGCGAGCTTTTACCCGCTCCGCTTGGGCCAAGTAACACCAGCGTTTCGCCCTGAGGGCAATCCAGCGTGATATCGAACAGCGCCTGATGCGCGCCGTAGAAGCAATTAATGCCGTTTAATTGAATACTCATTGATTCTCGTATGCTGGCAGTCTGATAACTGTACACGTCATCC
This sequence comes from Citrobacter sp. CK180, assembly GCF_030333655.1. Classification (NCBI taxonomy): domain Bacteria; kingdom Pseudomonadati; phylum Pseudomonadota; class Gammaproteobacteria; order Enterobacterales; family Enterobacteriaceae; genus Citrobacter; species Citrobacter sp. CK180. The sequence goes on from NZ_JAOWFM010000056.1 coordinate 196,357, forward strand.
TTCATGCTGCCTCTTTGTTGGCTGCTGAGTGACTCGTCTCACCCTGAGACTCGCCCTTACGGACCGTTGCTCGCGACGTTCAAATCTGTTCCTGACAGATTTGTCACTCCAGTCACTTGCCGCCTCGACGCATCATGAATGATTTTGTGTATGTTGAGGCCGCAGATAGTACCTTTGACAGAATAGTTATGCAATATTTATGCGTTAAAAGTTAAATGCAAACCGCATTCTTCACTAAACATAGCACAAAATAGCGGGGGCGGTAGGCGGCAAGAATAATTGTCGGCATTCTATGCAGAATGCCAGACAATTTGTGGGGCTTATGATTTATCGACGTTTTGTCGGGTGATCAGCGGTTTTCGACGGACTGGCGCAGCGTACCGGCTGGCGCGTGGACGCTGCCGCCAAGATAACGTACATCATCAATAACCCAGCACTGACCCTCATGGATCATCAGCACTTCGTCGCGCCAGGTCTGGTCGCCTTGCTTCAGCTCCACGCGCAGCGGGATGTTGCGGGCGTCGCGATTAGGAATGGTGGACGCGCTGGCTACGCTGGCGCTATCCGGGAAGGTGGTGCGGCTGGAGAACGGGTCGCTGCTCACCAACTGGCGGTGTTCGCCATCACGGCTGGCGTCAGAGAGCAGTTTTGCCAGGTTGTCGCTTAAGTAAGGGCGAAGGGCGGTAATGTCGTTAGTACGGTTTTGAATGCGGTAGTCATAAAATTGTTGAGCCACGCTGTCCGGCCCGCCTTCTATGCACGACCCGCTGCGCGGGCCATTGTCTTTATAAGCAGGAGTGACGGTTGTGCAGGCACTGAGCAGCAGTGCGCAAGGGACGAGCAGAGAGAGTTTGCTGTAGCGCATAGTGATTTCCTTATAAGCGATCTGCCAAAAAGCGATCTACGATAATCAATTATATCTTTTCAATGATAGCGTATCGGTCTGATAATGCGTTTGAGATCGAGTGCTTAGGTAAACAAGGAGATCGGCTATGCAGTTTTCGACAACCCCGACGCTGGAAGGGCAGAACATCGTGGAATATTGCGGTGTGGTAACGGGTGAAGCCATTTTGGGCGCCAACATTTTCCGTGACTTCTTCGCGGGTATTCGCGATATCGTCGGCGGACGTTCGGGTTCCTATGAAAAAGAGTTGCGTAAAGCGCGTGAAATCGCTTTTCAGGAACTGGGCGAACAGGCGAAAGCGCTGGGTGCGGATGCGGTTGTGGGCATCGACATTGACTATGAGACCGTAGGCAAAGACAGCAGTATGCTGATGGTGAGCGTCAGCGGGACGGCGGTAAAAACGCGCCGATGAGACGCCTGCTCTGGCTGGTCGCGTTCGCGCTTCTGTTAACCGGGTGCGCGGGCGAGAAAGGGATTATTGATAAAGACGGGTATCAGCTGGATACCCGTCATCAGGCACAGGCGGCGTACCCGCGCATCAAAATCCTGGTCATCCACTACACGGCGGATGACTTTGATACCTCTCTGGCGACGTTAACGGATAAAAACGTCAGCTCGCACTATTTAATTCCTGCTGTACCGCCGCTTCACCGTGGCAAGCCGCGTATCTGGCAACTGGTGCCAGAGCACGATCTGGCGTGGCACGCGGGCATCAGCTTCTGGCGCGGTGCAACGCGCATCAACGACACGTCCGTTGGTATCGAACTGGAAAATCGCGGCTGGCAAAAGTCGGCGGGAATGAAATACTTCGCCCCGTTTGAACCTGCGCAAATTCAGGCCCTGATCCCACTGGCGAAAGAGATCATTGCCCGCTACGATATTAAGCCGCAAAACGTGGTAGCGCATGCGGATATTGCCCCGCAGCGTAAAGACGATCCCGGCCCTCTGTTTCCCTGGCGCGATCTGGCGGCGCAGGGTATTGGCGCCTGGCCTGATGAACAGCGCGTGGCGTTTTATCTGGCGGGACGCGCGCCCAATACGCCAGTCGATCCCGCATCATTGCTCGACTTGCTTTCGCGTTATGGTTACGAGGTCAAACCGGAGATGACCGCGCGTGAACAGCAGCGGGTGATCATGGCGTTCCAGATGCATTTCCGCCCGGCGTTATGGAACGGGGTGGCGGATGCGCAAACGCAAGCGATTGCTAATGCGTTACTGGAAAAATATGGCCAGAATTAATGGCGCTGGCGTCGTGATAAAAGTCAGTTAACTTGTTTATTTTCATCGAAATTCATTTTGGATAAAAATCAAATTAATCTATGGTTAATTGACTTTAAATTCCCCTCATCTATGATTGATTTTATCAGGAAGATATTTCTTATACGCTAAAAGTCGTGAAGCTTAGCGCGCACAATCTTTTTTTTTGCTTAATTTTATTTTTAACCAGGTTGAATCAGTGAGTGACATTAAGCTGAGGTTATCACTCGTCGCTTGTCATTAAATTTAAATCAATATTCTTCGAAAGGCATAATATGTTAAGCATTTACGGTAAGAAAATTCGTCCGCATCATGAAATGGAACGTATTATTTCTTTAACGTCAGGTTATAAAGAAAAAACCTTAAAGAAATGGCAGAAAATCACCACCAGTGACTCGGAATATATTCATATTATCGTGAGCGGTGACGTTGAATTTCGCCGTACCTCCGATGAGTTATGTATGTTTACCCTGCAAGGGCAGTGTATCTTTGGGCTGTCTGCCATATTTTATGGTTCTCTGCATATGTATGGGCTTGCTCGTACCAATACCGTCGTGCGCTCAATCAAAAAAGATGAGTTTATGCGCCTGTTGACTGAACACAGTTTATGGCCAGATCTCACCAGGGTGCTGTCATGGTATATTTGCCTGCTTAGCAAACGTGATGATGTTTTGGTTGCCCGTAGCGCTTACTCTGTTATTCGTGAATTTTTAATCGAAATTAATGAGCTGATTATTCATCATAACCGTGACATCAATGTATACGACTATATTCAGGAGTATACGAATTTTGCCCGCAGTACGATTATCAAAATTCTCTCTGACCTTAAAAAAGGAAACTATATCGTCATTGAGAAAAGCCGATTAATGTCGATGACGACCTTGCCAGAAAAATATTAATCACATTTCCCATTGTCTCCTCTTCAGCTAATGAAGCGGAGGCCGTTGGGGGGCGCATTAAGGCGTAATGATGTTTTCTTGCGTCATCAGTCATCGGGCGGTTCCGGTATCTTTCCCTGCTGATAGTCCTCTTTTTGCTCCTGTAACGCTTGCAGGAAACGCGCTTTCAACGATGGCGTCTGTTCTTCCGCGCCGGGCAATGCCCGATCCGAGAGATCGCCTTCCGGCGCTTGCCGCCAGTCGTTGTCTTGACTTACCGGCGCTTCATCCTGCAATGGGGGTAACGCCTGGGGAGCAGGGGCCGGTTTGGGGGCTGGCTGCGGGAATGGCTTCGAAATATAAACATAGTGCATCTCAGAAAGCCGGGTATCCGGGTTTTCCACTTTTGTCGGTTTCGGCTCAGGCGTCGGATGCTGACAGTTCCAGTAAATATGGGCATACAGTCCGGCAATAATAAACGTGCAGAGGGTCAGCAGCCACATCATGGCGCGGAACAGCACTTTTTGGGGCGCCGGAAGGCGCCAGGCAAAATAGACCGCTTCTCCCGTCGTGAAACTGCGCTGTGCAGCAAGGCAAATGGTGGACATTATTTCGTGTTCCCTTGCGTTTTATGTTCCTGCTTCTGGCTTAGTGTTTGCGCCAGTACGCCCGGAACGCTGTTGGTTGCGCGCATTAACTGCATCAGCGTCTCTTCGCCGGCGATGCCGTCGACATGCAGTCCTGCCTTACCCTGAAATTCACAGGTGCGTTTTGCCAGTTCAGCCGTCCAGCTTCGCGAGTGGGTCAGCGGTTCATTCAACGTCTGGCTTAGCGTTTGATCCAGCCACGCCAGGTCTTTATCGCCGCTGGTCGCGCTAATCTCATCTTTCCCTTGCGGCGTTAAACGATGCAAAAGCGTGTAATTTCCGGTGGCGTGTTGATTAAACCAGTGTCTGCTTACCTGCCAGGTTCGGTTATTGATCAGAAGATCGAGCGACTGTTTATCAACGTGGGCCACGACGGCGTAATTCAGGTGATTACCCGTTTTGATCTCTCCTGCCCACGGATAACCTTCCTGTTCCAGCGCCTGTAAAGACGTATTCCCCTGACGACACATCAGGTTCACTCGCGCTGCGTTCTGGCATAGCGCATCGTTCGCGGAAGCATCATAACCCCACATAAGATAGAGCTGATGCATGGCGTCCGACTGATTCACCACCTCATTTTCAATGGTGGGCATAACAGGCGCAGTCGCCTCAGGCAGCATCTTTTTCCAACTGGCCGGAACCGGCACTTGTTGCGGCAGGCGAGACGCGATCGCGCCGGAAAAGTACCAGCCGCAGCAGGCGAACAGGACGGAGGCAAACAGCCCTGCGGTTGCCAGGCGTTTACCGCGCGGCGTGGGCGGCAGGAGTTCACCGGCAGCCAGGCGTAAATGGCGTGGGGAAACCTGTATCGCCCGCTCGGTCCATGCGGCAAGCAGCGCCAGATGCGCCAGTTTATTGAGTCCGGTCACGCGGCCTTTGGTCAGCGCATGCATTCTGCGCACCCGTGCGGGCGTCAGTGGCGAGGTATCGACGTTTTGTTCGTCCATCTGTGCCCCGACGTAGTCGAGATATTCACGGCAGGTCAGCGAACGTAGCGCAAGGCAGGTATGAACGCGGGGCTGTAAACCAGAATGATCCAGAAGACGGGATTTCTGATCGGGAGAGCCGGTCAGAAGAATCGTGAGCGGGAAGTTCAGCTCTTGCGCCCGCGTCAGCAACATACCCAGAACATCCCAACAATTATCTTTCATGGCCTGTGCCGTGGAGAGGATCAGCAGTTTGCCTTTTTTATTACGCGAAGGCGTTTCCTCATGCCATTGGCGCAAAATGGCATCAATGGCATAAATTTTGTTTTTACCCTCTTTAACGGCAGGGTTCAGTTTATAGAGCAGCGTACTGGCGCTCAGTTTGGGGAAGGCGTTAATGGCCAGCGCAGGTGTGCCGCCGTTACGCAGTTTTTCCACAAAGGCATTGTTTAATTCAGGTTCGTCAGAAAACAGACCGATGATGCCGGGCACGTTGGTTTTTTCCTGCAACAGGGAAAAGATGTCCTGATGATAATGAACGAAAAACTCCCCCGTTCGCCGGGTGAGTTTGCCAAACGGCTGAGTGGAAAATTTAAAATGATGCTGATACATGGTGTCTCGCTGTACTTTCTGGCTTCTGGAAACGTTGCGCTAAAAATAATTGAGCGGGTTTATTCGGGCAAATACCGGACAGGAGAAAATTACTCTGATTATTTTCGCTAACACCAGTAAGTGAAATCGTCAACATTTTTCTGCAATAAAGTTGCCGGGAAAGCGAGTGGTCGACTTTCTTGCCGCTCATTACTATTTGCCGCACCGATTGGCGCAGCCGGTGCTGCGAAATTTAGCTTTATTAAAGGCATTTAAATAATGAGGATGCAGCTTTTCTCCCGATTGATTGCACCCTGCGTGATGTTTGTTTTACTGATATTCAGCGGGCATCAAGGGTATGTCGTTTTTAAAAACTATAATAAGGTTACAAACAAGTTAAATAACAGAAAAATTAACGTGCGTAAAAATGACGAAAAAGAAAAGTCATTTGCGCTTTTTCAACCTGCCGTCTGGCAGCGAAATACGCCAGCAGCGGTTAAATCGCCGCTCTCTGCCGAGATTGAAGGCATCGTCAGCAGCGATGAAAGATGGCTATCGTTTGCCGTTATTAAAACGCCTGCGGGACAGCAAAGTTATCGCGAAGGCGAAAGCCTCGTGGGGGTGAGTAACGCCTGTATTGAGGAGATCAATAACGACAATGTGGTGGTTAATTACGAAGGTACTACGCAGGTACTGGCATTAAAGAAACCTGATTATTTCAGAGGCGGTGTTGAAAGCGGCCCGCTACAAAAACCGACAAACGATGCCGGTGCAGAGAGCCTGCATCTTAATGATGTCCTGGTGCTAAAACCGTTTATTGAAAAAGGTCGTCTGGAAGGGTACGAAATCAACCCGCGCAATGCTTCGTCTTTCTTTCAGAACAGTGGGCTGGAGAAGGGCGATGTGGTTGTGAAGGTGAACAGTACCGATATGACGAAAGAAGAACAGGCGAAAAGCATCATTGCTGGCTGGTCAAAAATGAAAGAAGCGGCGGTAGTCGTAAGACGTCACGCTCACCTGGAAAATATTCAGGTCAATGTTTTAAACAACTAACAAGTGAATTGCCATGAAGAAATTTCCGTGGGCGTGCGTGGCGCTGACAACTCTGGCGTTATATTCCAGTTCGCTCTTTGCGGCGAATTTTAGCGCCAGCTTTAAAAATACTGATATTCGTGAATTTATTGATACGGTTGGCCGTAATCTCAATAAAACGATTCTGGTCGATCCGTCGGTACAGGGAACCGTATCGGTTCGGACGTATAACGTCCTGACCGAAGATGAATACTATCAGTTTTTCCTCAGCGTGCTGGATTTGTACGGACTTTCCGTGATTCCGATGGATAACGGCATGGTGAAAGTGGTTCGTTCGTCCGTTGCGAGAACCGCGGGAACGCCGATTGCCGACAGCAAAAATCCCGGTAAAGGGGATGAAATTATTACCCGCGTCGTGCGGATGGAAAATGTACCGGTACGTGAACTGGCGCCGCTGTTGCGCCAGCTGAACGATGCGACCGGTATCGGCAACGTGGTGCACTTTGAGCCGTCGAACGTCCTGCTGCTCACCGGTAAAGCCTCGGTGGTGAACCGCCTGGTCGATCTGGTTCAGCGCCTCGATCGTTCCGGCGTACAGCGGCGCGAAATCGTTCCGCTGCATTACGCCTCTGCGAAAGAACTTTCGGATATGTTGAATAACCTCAACAACGAAGAGCAAAAAGGGCAGAACGCACCGCAACTGGCGACCAAAGTGGTGGCGGATGAGGAGACGAATAGCCTGGTCATTAGCGGCAGCGAAGAAGCGCGGGCGCGTACCCGCACGCTGATAGCGCAGCTTGATCGCGAGCAGAATAACGAGGGGAATACCCGCGTCTTCTACCTGAAATATGCCAATGCCGCCAAAGTGGTGCCGGTGTTAACGGGCATTGGGGAGCAGATGAAGGACAAGCCGGGCGCGGCGAAAAGTAAATCGCCGGTTGCCGCGACCGATCTGAATATTACTGCCGACGAGTCGACAAACTCACTGGTGATCACCGCGCAGCCGAACGTGATGAACTCGCTTGAGAAGGTGATCGACAAGCTGGACATTCGCCGTCCCCAGGTACTGGTGGAAGCCATTATCGCTGAAGTGCAGGATGGCGCCGGAACCGATCTCGGCGTGCAGTGGACGAGTAAACACGGCGGCGTACAGTTTGGCGCAACCGGTCTGCCGATCGGCCAGGTTAAGAACGGGACGATAAAAGGCGTGAATTTTACCGGTATGGCGACAGGTTTCTTTAACGGCGATTTCGGCGCGTTGATGACGGCGCTGTCGACCAACGGCAAAAACGACATTCTCTCCACGCCGAGCGTGGTGACGCTGGATAACAAGGAAGCGTCGTTTAACGTTGGTCAGGATGTGCCGGTGCTTTCTGGTTCGCAGACGACGACGGGCGACAACGTCTTTAACACCGTTGAGCGTAAGACGGTGGGGACGAAGTTGAAGATCCTGCCGCAGATTAATGACGGCGACATGATCCACATGAAGATCGAGCAGGAAGTTTCCAGCGTGGACGCCAGTTCGACGGAGGATTCGTCTTTAGGCCCCACCTTTAACACCCGCACGATCAATAACGAAGTGATGGTTCACAGCGGGCAGACGGTAGTGCTGGGAGGGCTTATCGAAAATGTCACCAAACAGAATGTGTCGAAAGTGCCGCTGCTTGGCGATATTCCTCTGGTGGGGCAACTGTTCCGCTACACCTCGCAGGATACCACCAAACGAAACCTGATGGTCTTTATCCATACCACTGTTCTGCGCGATGACGACAACTACAGCGCCGCGTCGAAAGAGAAATACGACCAGGTGCGCGCGCGCCAGCAGCAGCGTATGGAGGAGAAAAAAATGGGCATCCTGGAGCCGGGTGATAACGCCATTCTGCCCGCGTTCCCGTCGCCCGTAAAAACCAGCACTGCTGCGCCAGCCACGGCGTCGCGCAATCCGTTTAAAGAGTAAGCCGGGGGTGTCGCGTGGATGAATTAAGCAAAAATTTGTGCAGCAGCAGCTTCGCAAAAGACAACGGTGTGCTGCTTTATCACAACGACGTATATATCCGTGAGGATGCGCCCGCGTTTGCCCTGCTGGAGATGCGTCGCGTGCTGGGGCGTGCCTTTACGCCGGTAACATTAACGCCAGAAGCGTTTGAAGAGATGCTGGCTAAAATCTGGCAGCAGAATAGCGGTGTTTCGCAGCAGCTGGTTGATGATATGGATGCCAATATCGATCTGATGGCGTTAACCGAGGAGATCCCCGATAACGAGGATTTGCTGGATAACGATGAAAACTCGCCGGTTATCCGTCTGATTAACGCCATTCTTGGCGAGGCGGTGAAGGATGGCGCGTCGGATATCCATATCGAAACCTTTGAGCGCACGCTGAGTATCCGTTTTCGCGTTGACGGCGTGCTGCGTCCTGTATTGCAGCCCGCGCGTAAGCTGGCGCCGCTGCTGGTATCGAGGATTAAGGTGATGTCCAAACTGGATATCGCCGAAAAACGCCTGCCGCAGGACGGTCGCATCTCCCTGCGCATTGGGCGTAAGGCGGTGGATGTGCGTGTCTCAACCATCCCGTCGCAGTATGGCGAGCGGGTGGTCATGCGTCTGCTGGATAAAAGCAACCTGAAACCGGATATCAATAAGCTGGGGTTGATCGACGAAGAACTGGAACAGCTCAAAGGACTGATTGGCCGTCCGCACGGGATTATCCTGGTGACCGGGCCGACCGGGTCCGGTAAGAGCACGACGCTTTACGCCATCCTCTCGGCGCTAAACGGCCATGAACGCAATATTCTTACCGTTGAAGATCCGATCGAATATGAACTGGAAGGCGTGGGGCAGACGCAGGTTAACCCGCGAGTGGATATGACGTTTGCCCGAGGCCTGCGCGCGATCCTCCGTCAGGACCCGGATGTGGTGATGATCGGTGAAATTCGTGACGGCGAAACCGCGCAGATTGCGGTTCAGGCGTCGCTTACCGGCCATCTGGTCATGTCTACGCTGCATACCAACAGCGCGGCGGGAGCGATTACCCGGTTGCGCGATATGGGGCTGGAGTCGTTTTTAATTGGTTCATCGCTGCTTGGCGTCATTGCCCAGCGTCTGGTTCGTCGGCTGTGTCCTCACTGCCGTGCCGTCAGTCCGCTGGATGATAATGAAAAACCGCTGTTCAGTTTTATGGAGAGTCCCCCCGATGTGATTTATCGCGCCGTGGGGTGTGAACAGTGCCGCCAGAGCGGTTACCAGGGACGCGCCGGTATTCATGAGTTTCTGCTGGTGGACAGCGCGATGCGCCGCGCTATTCATGAAGATAAAGACGAAATGTCGATTGAAACTCAGCTGTTTAAGCAGGCCTACAGCCTGCGGGAAAATGGTTTGTTGAAGGTGATCTCCGGCGTCACCTCGCTGGAGGAAGTGATGCGTGTTACCGCTGAGCGCGGAGGTGACGAATAATGGCCTGGTTCGCATGGACGGCTACGGATGCCGCCGGGAAAACCCGGCGCGGCGCCTTGCAGGCTGAAGGCCCAAAGCAGGTACGCCAGACGCTGCGCGAACAGAAGCTGATACCGATCAGCATTACGCTCACCGGCGAGCGCGCCGCCGGAAAGGGGACTCAGAAAGGCGCAAAACTTTCGACACCGGTGCTCTCAATGTTTACCCGCCAGCTGTCGACGTTGGTTAATGCCGCACTGCCGCTGGAGAGTGCGCTGAAGGCGATTTCTAAGCAGACGGAAGACAAAAAGCTGGCGGTGATGGTCGGTGAGATCCGCGATAAAGTGGTAGAAGGGCACACGCTTTTCGACGCTTTCAGCCAGTTTCCGCGTACTTTCGACAAGCTCTATTGCACGCTGGTGATGGCAGGGGAAAAGACCGGGCATCTCGGCGGCGTGCTGGAAAAGCTGGCTGAATACAACGAACAGCGACAGAAAATGAAAAGCAAGCTGTCGCAGGCGATGGTCTATCCCATCACCCTGACGGTGGTGGCGATTGCGGTTATCTCTATTCTGCTGGTGGCGGTGGTGCCGCAGGTCATCGAACAGTTTGTGCATATGAAACAGCAGTTGCCCGTCACCACCCGTACCCTGATTGCGGTCAGCGATTTTTTGCAGGCTTACGGAATGGTTATCGGCGGCGGCCTTGTCGGATCGTTTATCGCTTTTAACGCCTGGCTTAAAAAAGAGCGTCATCGTTTTGCATATCACCGTTGGCTGGTGAACCGTTCGCCGCTGAAAAAACTGGTCTGTGCAATAAACAGCGCCCGTTACATCCGCACCCTGAGCATTTTACAGGCCAGTAGCGTGCCGTTGCTGGAAGGTATGTATATCGCGATGGACGGTATTGAGAATCTGTATGCGCGTCAGGTGCTGGAACAGGCGGCGGATACCGTGCGTCAGGGCGCGTCATTATATAACGCACTGGAGCAGGCCAGATTATTTCCGCCAACCATGCTTTATATGATTGCTTCTGGCGAAGAGAGCGGCGAACTCGGTTCATTAATGGATCGCGCCGCCGAAAACCAGGAGTCGGCATTACAACATCGCATTACATTAACGCTGTCGGTATTTGAACCGGCGCTGGTGGTGACGATGGCGACGGTGGTTTTATTTATCGTACTGTCAATATTACAACCGCTTCTTCAGCTCAATAATATGGTGGGTTAATTATGTCTGTGAAAAAAAATAGCCTGAAAGGTCAGGCCGGGTTTACTTTGCTCGAATTAATGGTGGTCATCGTTATTCTTGGCGTTCTGGCCAGCATGGTGGTGCCGAATCTGATGGGGAATAAAGAGAAAGCGGATGCGCAAAAAGCGACCAGCGATATTGTCGCCCTGGAAGGCTCGCTGGATATGTATAAGCTCGATAACCATCGCTACCCAACCACCGAACAGGGGTTGCAGGCGTTGGTGACGAAGCCGGAGATCGCGCCGATTCCCAACGGCTATCGTGCTGACGGTTATATTCGCCGTCTGCCGCAGGACCCGTGGGGAAATGATTACATTCTGGTTAGCCCTGGCGAACATGGCGCGGTAGATGTTTTCTCCTCCGGCCCGGATGGTGAAGCGAATACCGCCGATGATATAACGAACTGGTCTTTAGATAAAAAAGATAAGTAATGAATAAGCAACGTGGATTTACATTGCTGGAAATTATTCTGGCGCTGGTTATTTTTGCCAGCTGCGCCATGATGGTGGTTTCGACAATACCCTCACGCAGCGGCGCAGATATATTAGGCCAGCAATTACAATCCCTCGTTGAATATGGTTCTGATCGGGCAGTGATGGACGGAAATATAGTCGGGCTGGTGATGACGCCAACGGAATATCAGCTGGTGAAGTGGGCCGGGGAAAACGGCGGGCGTCATTGGGCGCCGCTGACAGCCGGGCGTATTTTCACCCACGGACAGTTTCCTGAAGAGATGCACGTTTCGCTCGCTCCCCAGCGTCTGGCGGCCACGCCTGATGCCGATCCGCAGGTGCTCTTTTTACCGGATGGGGAAATTAGCCGATTCACGCTGACGTTGCAGAGCTATGACAAACAGCACCATTTCCGCGTGGTGTCGCAGGGCGCTTCACCCGTTTTGGTAGAGAATAATGACTAAACCGGAAGCGAAAGAACAGGGCATGACGTTGTTGGAAGTCATGGTGGCGCTGGTGATCTTTTCTACCGCCGCGCTGGCGTTGATGAATTCCGTCTCGCTGAATGTGCGTTTTACGCACGGTCTTGCCGATACGCTACAGGCCAGTTGGGTTGCGGAAAACCAGCTCGCGCAAGCGCAGCTTGCAAAAAGCGTTTTTCCCGATGTCGCTGAAGAAGGCAGTGAAACGATGGGGGGACGCAGCTGGAACTGGCGCAAACAGCGGGTGAAAACCGATGACAAGGCGTTTGCCGATGAAGTCCAGGTGTATGCCGAAGGCGAAGAGGGCCAGCCGGTCATCACGCTGCGGGTTGTCCCGCCGAAGGAGCGCAAATGAATACGCCACTCCGTCGCCAGCAAGGTTTTACGCTGCTGGAGATCATGATTGCGCTGACGATTTTTGCCGTGATCAGCACCCTTGCCTGGCAAATCCTTGACGGCGCGATGCGCACCACCACGGCAACGGATGCTGCTGCGACGACGCTTAATCAGCTTCAGCGAGCCTGTAACCTGCTGGAGCGCGATTTCTCTCAGCTCCAGCCGCGCGCGCCGCGCAATGAAACGGATGTGTTCCGTCTGGATCAACATGCCGTCGAGCTGACGACGGTAAGCGGCGTCAGTGGGCAAATTCAACTGGAACGCGTGCGCTGGCGGCTGGAGGCGCATCGCCTGTGGCGTGATGTCTGGCCTGACATTGATAGCCCGGCTGACGTGAGTCCAGAAGAAGTACCGATTTTAAGCAACGTTAAAGCGATGAAGTGGCGATTCTGGCGACAGGGCTGGCAGACGACATGGCTTGAAACCGCCCATCAGCCGGAAGGCGCCGAACTGACGCTGACGATGGAAAACGGGGATACCTGGCGCTGGGTGTTTATGACGCCGGGAGACATGCCGGAAATCCAGGGAGAAAAGAAAGATGAAAGTGCTGAGGCTGCACAACCCACGCCTGCTGACGTTACGGCATCGGTTCCGCCAGCACGCGGTGGAGAACAGCAATGAACACGCAATCGGCGCAAAAACAGCGCGGCGTCGCGCTGCTGGTGGTGTTGATTTTGCTGGTGATGATGTCAGCGCTGGCGGCAAAGATCGGTCAGCAGTTTTGCCGAAATTTGCAGAAAACCCGCTATCAGGTCAGTCAGCAGCAGCTGCGCTGGGCGATGCAAGGCCAGGCTGCGGCGATAAAAGATCGTCTGCAAACCGACGCCAGCGGTGAGAGCAATGGATTATCGCCAGAAGGCGCGTGGCACGAACCGCTGGAAACTCAGGGTGAGAACTATACCGTCGTGAGCCAGATTGAGGACGCCCAGACCTGCTTTAACGTGAACAGTCTGCTGGCCATTGACCCTGCGCCTCCTGCGGATAGCGCCGCCGCGCAGCCGACAAAGCCGGTGAAAGAGCAGATCGTTGAACAGTTGCTGATCGACAGCGGCATCAGTACGGCAGCGGCGGAAGAGGTTTATCAACAACTGGTGGATTATCTGGACGCTGACAGCACAACCGCAAAAGAGGCTCTGGAAAGCGATGCCTGGGCGGGCGTGACGCCGCAGCGGCTTCCTGCGAATCAGATGATGCGCACCATCAGCGAGATAAAACGGTTGCCGGGTTTTCCGGTGGCGGCTTATCCCCGCGCCAGCAAGGTGCTGTGCGCGCTGCCTGATACGGAGAGCAAAGTGGACGTGAATACCCTGAAGCCCGGGCAGGCGCCGCTGTTGTCTGCGCTGTCTGCGGGGACGTTAAGTGAGGATGACGCAGCACGGCTGATTGCCTCGCGCCCGGAAGAAGGGTGGGCGTCGGTTGACGCGTTCAGTAAAACGCTCGAAACAAACTATCCGCAGAGCAAAGCGATCCTCGCGCAGATGCAGGCGTTTGTTGCGGTGAACAGTCACTATTTCCGGGTCGAGAGTACCGGTAATACTGATGATTTAACGCTGCGCGTTGTCAGCCAGATTCATGTCGATCGTGACTCTGGCGAGGTGAGAACCTGGCAACGCCGTTACCGAATGATTGAATAAGAAAAGTCATAGTCTATGAAACAGGTACTTTTTATTCGTCCCGATGCAAACGTGGACGGGAAAATCGAGTGGTGCGTCTCCGGTAGCCAGCAGGTAGCAACGCTGGAAAGTCGGGATGCGCTGAAAACGCTTGCCGTACATCCCCTGGCGACACGCGTTTGTTTGCTGTTGCCCGCCAGTGAGATGGTGTTCCGTCATTTTACCCTGCCCAAAAAAGGGTTATCGACGGCCTCCACACCGTTTTCATGGCTGGCGGAAGAGACGCTGATCGGCGATGTGGACTCGCTGCACTGGACGGTATTGCGGAAAAAAGGGCGGGAAGTGGATGCCGTGGCCATTGACGCCACCGGCTTTGAGCGCTGGCTTGCGCTGTGCGAAGAGGCCGGACTGAAGGTGATTCAGGTATTGCCGGACGCCATTCTGCTGCCGGTAAACGAAGGCGGCAGTACGCTGGTTTCCTGTGACGAAAGCTGGTGGCTGCGCTTTCCGCCGTTCGGCGCCTGCGAAGCGGATGCTACGCTGCTGCCGCTGTTGCTGGCGCAAGGCGGCGATGGCGAAGTGCGCTGCTACGGCGAAGCGCCTGCGGGTATCGATGTCACTGAACAACTGCCGTGGCAGCATCCGCTGGTATTGATTCAGCCGCAATGGAAAGCGTGTCGCGCCAATATGCTGCATGGCGCATTTGCCGCCTGCGGCAAAGAGGTGGGGCGATTTCGTCATCTGAGGACAGCAATGGCGGTGTCTGCGCTGCTGTCGATGGGGTTGTTGATTGGCCCACGCGTGGCAATGGCATGGATGTTGGTTCAGCAGGAAAATCAGGTACAGGCCGAGATTGCCCAGGTCGCTCAACACTATTTCCCGAGTCTGCGGCAGAAAACCAATATCAAATACCATTTTGGTCAGAATATTAAAAAACAGAGCAAAGGTATTTTTCTGCAACTTGAGGCGCTGGGACAGGTTAAACAGTCTGTGCCTGCTATTGAGATAAATGAAGTGGAATATGACAACGCGCAGAATGTGTTGACGCTGAACGCGGCCTCGCCGAACGCGCAGGCGTTACAGGATTTCGTTACGCAGGCCACTCCCCATTTTGACTTTGCGTTACAACCGGTTTCGAACCAGTCACCCTATACGGCGATCGTGACGGGGAAATATAAATGAAAGAGCGAATTGCACAATTAAAAGCGCGCTATCAAAACTACAGCGATCGCGAGCGTGGTCTTATTACGCTATGTGCGGCGGCGATGTGCTGCGCGGTAATTTATTACGGCGGCATTATTCCGCTGGATCATATGATTCAAAACAGTCAATCCACGTTAATGCGGCAAAAAGAGACGCTGCGCTGGATGCGGGACGAAATCGATAAAAATCATTTACAGGCGAAAGTCTTAAAAACGAACAACCCGCGAACAGTTATTGAAGAGAGCGCGAAAGAGATCCATCTCGCGTTGTCTGATATTCGTCAGGATGAACGCTCACTCTCTTTTGTTGTTGAACAGGTCAATATTTATGAACTGAAAAACTGGCTACGTGAAGTGAATGTTACGTCCGGCGTTCAGTTGCAAAAAATGGATTTGCGGCCGGTCGATCGTCAAAGCGACGTGAAAGCCAATATTACGCTGAGCTGGAATAAAAACGCATGAATACGATCATGTTGTTTCGGGAAAGCTGGCCGATTGGGTTTTGCATAATGAGCGCCTGCCTGGGCGGAATCCTCGGCAGTTTTCTTGGCGTAGTCAGCGAGCGCGTTCCCGCAATGGTGATGGAAAAGGAAGGGGCGGGGAATTTACTTTTTCCTGCCTCGCACTGCGCGGACTGCGGGCATCAACTGGCCTGGTGGGAAAATATTCCGTTACTGAGCTGGTGCTGCCTGCGCGGTCGCTGCCGCCATTGCCAGTCTGTGATTCCCCTGCGCTTGCTGTTGGTGGAGTTAGCCAGCGCGCTTTTTTTTGCGGCAACGGCGGCGGTGCTCCCTTCCTTTGTCACGCTGATCGCGCTGTGGGTTTTATGGTGCGGTCTGCTGCCGCTCACGATGATTGATGCGAAATATATGCTGTTGCCGGATTGTCTCACGCAGCCGCTGCTGTGGGCTGGGCTGCTGCTGCATTGCGTTTTCCACACGATGCCGTTGGCGAGCGCGTTATATGGCGCCGTTGCAGGGTATCTCATTCTGTGGCTGGTGTACTGGAGTTTTCGCCTGCTGACGGGGCGGGAAGGGCTTGGACAGGGCGATTTTAAGCTACTGGCGGCGCTGGGGGCGTGGTGCGGCTGGCAGGCGTTACCGTTATTAATTCTGGTTGCGGCATTAAGCGGTATTGTGCTGTATGGCCTTTTTTACTCTGGCGTAAATAAAGCGGGGCAAATTCCTTTTGGTCCCTGTCTGGCCTTTTCGGGAATGGTGATGTTTATCTTCCAGACATTGCAATTCACATTCTGACGCGGTTGGTCAAGTGTTTTTTTAAATTCTTTCGCCGAGGGAATAAAGGGAACTTATTTATTTTCCAGATTATCATTGTCGCATAAGTTAATAGAATTAATGCTTATGCCATTTTAGGGAGGAGCGTAAAGCGAAATAGACTATTTCATTTTTATAATGGGTTGGTTTCCGTTGTCTTAAATAAATTACTGTTTGCAATTCGTCCATGCTCTAAGGAATGCATGGCTGTTAAATATTCACGAATAAAATTATCAGGAATTAATAATGAAATTTATGAAGCCTAAATATCTGGCACTTTTTGTGGCAGCAGCGACAAGTCCGGTTTTTGCCGCTGCGCCGGGTACGCCGTCTATTACCAGCGGCAATGATAAATTCGCCATTGTGGAAGTGGATCAGGCTGCGCAGGATTATAACAACCTGGTGAAAGTTCATAACGATGGCGTGGACGTCAAGGTGGAATGGAACGTCTGGAGCGGCGATGCACCGACCTCCGCGAAAGTGCTGTTGGATGGTAAGACCGTATGGTCTGGCGCAGGTAGCGCTGCCGGTTCTGCGACCTTCAAAGTCAAAAAAGGCGGTCGTTATCAGGAGCAGGTTGAATTATGTAATACCAGCGGGTGTACGAAAAGCGCCAGCAAGCTGATTATTGTGGCGGATACTGACGGTAGCCATCTGCTGCCGCTGAATACCACCATGAAGGAAAACAATAAAACGTTTGCTCAGCATACCGATAAAGTGGTGGGCGCGTACTTCCCGGAATGGGGCGTGTATGGACGTAATTTCCCGGTGGATAAAATCCCGGCGGCTAATCTGAACCATATCCTGTACGGCTTTATTCCCATTTGCGGCGGCGACGGCATCAATGACAGCCTGAAATCCATCGAAGGCGGCAACAGTTTTGAAGCGCTGAAACGCGCCTGCAATGGCCGACAGGACTATACCGTGGCGATCCACGATCCGTGGGCGGCGCTGCAAAAACCGCAGGCTGGCGTCTCTAACTGGGATGACCCGTATAAAGGCAACTTCGGTCAATTGATGGCGCTGAAAAAAGCGCACCCGGATCTGAAAATCCTGCCATCGGTTGGGGGATGGACGCTTTCCGATCCGTTCTTCCAGATGCATGACAGCGCGATTCGCGCGCGGTTTGTTGCTTCCGTTAAGGATTTCCTGAAGACCTGGAAATTCTTCGACGGCGTAGATATTGACTGGGAATTCCCGGGCGGCGGCGGTCAGAATGAAACGCTGGGCAACCCGCAGCAGGATAAAGCGACCTACACGGCACTGATGCACGATCTGCGCACCATGCTTAACGAACTGTCTGCCGAAACCGGTCGGACTTACGAGTTGACCTCCGCTATCGGTTCCGGTCAGGACAAAATTGAAGACGTGGACTACGCCCAGGCGCAGCAGTATATGGATCACATCTTCCTGATGAGCTACGACTTCTACGGCGGCTGGAGCAACACCGATCTGGGGCACCAGGCGGCGCTGCACGGCGCAGAGTGGAAACCGGACACCAAATACACCACGGAAAATGGCGTCAATGCGTTGCTGGCGCAGGGCGTGCAGCCAGGCAAGATCGTGGTGGGCGCAGGGATGTATGGCCGTGGCTGGACTGGCGTGCATGGCTATACCGGCGACAATCCGTTTACCGGTACGGCTACCGGCCCGGTGAAAGGCACCTGGGAGCCGGGCGTGGTTGATTATCGTCAGATTGTTAACGAATACAAAGGCAAACCAGGCTGGGAATACCGTTACGACGCTGCGGCGGAAGCGCCGTATATTTTCAATAAATCTACCGGCGACCTGATTACCTATGAAGACGCCCGCTCTGCGGCGGCGAAAGGTAAATACGTCCTGGCTAACAACCTCGGCGGCCTGTTCTCCTGGTCTATCGACTCTGATAACGGCGACATTCTGAACGCGATGAACGAAAGCTTGCTGGGTGGGGGGTCTACGCCGGTTGAGCCGGTTGTGACCAACCATGCGCCAGTCGCGACCGCAGTTGACCAGGTCGTAACCGGCCCGGCGACGGTCACGCTGGACGGTTCTGCCTCTACCGACCCGGATGGCGATGCGATCACCTATAAGTGGACGCAGATCTCCGGTCCGTCCGTAACGCTGAACAAGAGCACCAGCGCGAAAGCGAGCTTTAACGTCGCCGCCGTCTCCAGCAATCAGAATCTGGCGTACCGTCTGACCGTTACCGATGCGAAAGGTCTGAGTAACGCCATTGACGTTCAGGTTGTGAACAAAGCGCCAAAAGCGAACCAGGCTCCGGTTGTGAATCCGCTGGAAACGGTGTCGCTTGAAGCAGGCGCAACCTACACGCTGAATGCGCAGGCTGCCGATCCTGATGGCGACGCGTTGACCTACGCCTGGAGCGTGCCGGGCGACATGAACGCGACGGGGACGGACACCTCCAGCGTGACCATCACCGCGCCGGAAGTGAGCTCCGCCTCGACTTACACCGTCAGCGTCGTGGTCAGCGATGGTAAAACCAGCGTGCAGTCCAACGTGCAGATTAACGTTACGCCAAAAGCAGCGCCGGTGCCGTCCGACGAAGGGACGACACCGTCTGATGAAGGCACCACACCAGCCGATGAGGGGACGACGCCGTCTGATGAAGGCGCGGCAACCGGCGGTTGCGACAGCCCGGTTGATGCCAATGCCAGCCACTACGCGGCATGGGACGCCAGCAAAATCTACAACAATGGCGATACCGTCAGTTTCGATCACCTGGTGTGGAAAGCGAAGTACTGGACGCAGGGCAATCAGCCAGGCTTCGGCGTGGACGCGTGGGAACTGGTCAGCCAGGTGAAATTCAACTGGCGTTCCGATGTGGTTTACAACGGCGGTGAGACTACCACCTATCAGGGGTCTGTATACCGCGCCAAATGGTGGACGCAGGGTGATAAACCCGGCAACAGCGACGTGTGGGTGAAAGAAGGCGCCGCCGCAGACTGTCAATAATCCTCTTACCTTAATAATGCGGATACGTTATCTATTCGCGAAGGGTAGCCGCCCCTGTCTGGGGGCGGCCATCTCTAAAAAATAATGTGCATAACGAACAAGGAGCAGATCACCCCGACAGTCGGATGAAAATATGAAACGTTTAATTTTGTTGTTATTGATGTTAAGCCAAAGCGCGTTTGCCAACTGCTGGGACAGAGCCGCAAATTATTATCATGTTGACCCTTATTTATTATTTGCCATTGCGCAAGTCGAGTCTGGCATGAATCCCTATGCGGTAGGACGAAATCACGACGGGACGAGAGATGTCGGGTTGATGCAAATAAATAGTTCGCATTTTTCAGCGCTGGAACGCCGTGGCATTGATGAGTATCGACTGATGCTGGAACCCTGTACATCTATTATGGTCGGCGCGTCGATCTTATCCGATATGATCAAAGTATATGGTTATAACTGGGAGGCGGTAGGCGCATATAACGCCGGGGTTAAAAAAAAGAATTACCCGCAGCGCATGATTTACGCGCATAAAGTCTGGGAAACATACCAGCGTATAAAAATGACCACGCAATATAAATAAATCCAGCCGCTTTTATTTTTTGAAGAATTCCTGCTGGTGTTCTTCGAAAAGTAAAACCCCAGGTTCTGACGTTTGTTTATTCGTGTTGTTAATGGACAACGCAGAATTTGAATTAATCACTATTATACATAAAGGAAAAATTGAAATGAGCAAAAGGACATTATTGAGTGTACTCATTGCGGGTGCCTGTACGGTGCCGTTTATGGCGCAAGCAAATACATTGCAGGCCAGCAGCAGTGAGCCTTACACCATAAAAGCCAGCGATCTGGCGAAAAAGGAGCAGGAGCTGACAAATTTCCCGTTGATGGCTTCGGTGAAAGAGACGATCCAGACGCTGGATAATGCCCAGGTAGAACTCATTGAACCCGGTCGCGCCGCCAACCCGGAAAACGTCAAACGCGTTGAGGGGATCATCAAAGCCAGCGACTGGGAATATCTTTTCCCGCTGCGTGCTAAAGAATATACCTACAGCAATTTCCTGAAAGCAGTCGGCAAATTTCCGGCGCTGTGTAAGACCTATAACGATGGTCGCGACAGTGATGCGATTTGCCGCAAAGAGCTGGCTACGATGTTCGCCCACTTTGCGCAGGAAACCGGCGGCCATGAGAGCTGGCGTCCAGAGGCCGAATGGCGTCAGGCGCTGGTATATGTGCGTGAAATGGGCTGGAGCGAAGGGCAGAAAGGCGGCTATAACGGCGAATGTAATCCGAGCGTCTGGCAGGGGCAAACCTGGCCGTGCGGCAAAGACAAAGATGGTGAATTCCTGAGTTACTTTGGCCGCGGTGCGAAACAGTTGTCCTATAACTACAACTACGGGCCGTTCTCCGAAGCGATGTATGGCGACGTTCGCACGCTACTGGATAAACCGGAGCTGGTTGCCGATACCTGGCTGAACCTGGCGAGCGCTATTTTCTTCTTTGCCTACCCGCAGCCGCCGAAACCTAGCATGTTGCAGGTCATCGATGGCACCTGGCAGCCGAACGCGCATGATAAGGCTAATGGTCTGGTGCCCGGCTTTGGCGTCACCACCCAGATTATCAACGGCGGCGTTGAATGCGGCGGCCCGACGGAAATCGCGCAGTCGCAGAATCGTATCAAATACTACAAAGAGTTCGCTAACTACCTGAAAGTACCGGTTCCGGCAGATGAAGTGCTGGGCTGCGCCAACATGAAGCAGTTCGATGAAGGCGGCGCGGGCGCATTGAAGATCTACTGGGAACAAGATTGGGGATGGAGCTCGGATACGCCGGACGGCAAAACCTATGCCTGCCAACTGGTGGGTTATCAGACGCCATTCAGCGCGTTTAAAGAGGGGGATTACACGAAATGTGTACAGCATTTCTACAATGTGAACATCATTAATGATGACGGTTCTTCGACTAAACCGGATGAAGAGCCCGTAACGCCAACACCGGCTGATGATACGCCTGCACTTGCGCCAGTGCCGGATGAAACGCCAGCAGAGCCGACCACCGTTAACCATGCGCCGGTAGCCCATATCGCAGGGCCGATTGGCGCGGTAGATGCGGGGGCGCAGGTCTCTTTGAGCGCGGAGGGTTCGACTGACGAAGACGGCAACAAACTGACCTACACCTGGCGTGCTCAGGATGGTCAGACCGTGTCTGGCGAAGACAAAGCGGTCGTAACCTTCGCCGCGCCGGAAGCGGCGACCGCTCAGCAGTACGAGGTGAGTCTGACCGTCAGTGATGGTGAACTGAGCAGCACCACCTCTTATCTGCTCAACGTGAAAGCGAAAGCGGCAACGCCATCTCAGGACGACGGCGCTTCGGGTTCGTATCCGGCATGGAGCGCGAACAGCAAGTACAATGCGGGCGATATCGTGAATAACCACGGTAAGCTGTTCCAGTGCAAACCATTCCCGTATAGCGGCTGGTGTAATACGGCGCCGGCCTATTATGAACCCGGCGCGGGTCTGGCATGGTCTGACGCGTGGAGCGCGCTGTAATGACAATATAAAACGATAACGCCTGAAATGCCCGATGGCGAAGGCTTATCGGGCCTGTGGCGGGTGAGTCGTATCTATTGTGCCATCCGGTACAACAACAATCTGACGGCAACCTGATGGTTGCCGTTTTTTGTGTTCACTGTGCGCCGGTCAGCGCGGTAGCTTGCCGTGATCGCGCAGCCAGGCGGCGGTACGCTCAATGCCTTCATCCAGCGTGACGATGGGCTGATAGCCCAGTTCTTCCTGGGCGCGCGTGGTGTCCAGCGTAAAATCGAAATTCAGCTTGGAAACGCCGTAGTGCGTCAGTGTCGGCTCTTTCGCCGATTTATTGCCGAAACGCTCCATGCTGCGGGCGATCATATCCAGCATCGGATACGGAACCGAACGGATTCGGCAATCAATGTTTAATTCATCAATCAGCTTTTGCACAATGCTGCGCAGCGTCCGGTGTTCACCGTTTGTGATGTTATAGACCCGACCAGAAGGCAGCTTGTCACTGCTTTCCTGGCTTGCCAGCCACATCGCATGGACGGCGTTTTCATAATAAGTCATATCCACCAGCGCGCTGCCGCCGTGCGGCAATAGAACGCTGCCGTAGTGGTGCATCATATGCGCCAGACGCGGAATAAAGACTTTATCGTGTGGGCCAAACAGGCTTTGCGGGCGCAGGACGGTAAAACGCGTCTGCGGGTTGGCCTGCGCCAGCAGGTTAATCACCTCTTCACCGGCCGCTTTGCTGCGTGCAAATTCGTTGGCGAAGCGGTGCGGACGAAAATCCTCTTTGATATCGCGATGGTGGTGATAATCAAAATAGAGTGACGGAGAGGAGATATGAATAAAGTTACGTACGCCCCAGGCGACGGCCCATTCGCCGAGGCGTCGGGTGGCGCGGACGTTCGCCAGATCGAAGGCTTCCTGGGTTCCCCACGGCGAGGTGAAACTGGAGCAGTGCCACAGCGTATCAATGCCTGCGAGCATCACTTTTGCCTGCGAAGAGACCAGCTCGGTCAAATCCGCATGGACAAATTCCGCTCCCATTTTTTGCAGCAGCTTGCCCATCGCTTCATTGCGACCGGTAGCTCTGACGCTGATGCCTTTATTGCGCAAAAACTCAACCGCGTTTCGACCTAAGCCGCTGGTGGCGCCGGTAACCAGTACCTTCATATCAATCCACTGTGGTTAATAGAACTTCGTGCGCATTCTTCCGTGAATTACGTCGGTATGCAATGGGAAACATGAAAGAATACAGTATGTTTTTATGATTAATCTGTGATTTGTTCTGCAAGCCGGGCGATTCGCTTTGCCATGCCCCGGAAAATAAAGAGATGCGCCGGGATCATCAGCAGCCAGTAGAAAAGGCCGGGCATCCCGTGCGGGTGCCACCAGGCGCGCACGTCAATTTGCCGGTGATCGCCTTTATCTTCAAGGGTAAAGCTCAGACGGCCAAGGCCCGGCGCTTTCATGCCAAACAGTAAGGTCAGCTGCTTTTCCGGCTCGACAATGATGACTTTCCAGCTGTCCACCGTGTCGCCGGTCTGAAGAAGCGCGTGTTCAGGTCGGCCTTTTGCCAGTCGATGCCCCACCAGCAGATCCATTGCCGCACGCGTTTTCCAGAGAATATTGCCAAAGAAATAGCCTTCTTTACCGCCGAGACGGTTGATCACCTGCCACAGGGCTTTCCGGCTGGCGGAGGTTTTAACCGTGAATCCGGCCTGTTTGGCAAAATAGCCATACTCTGGTCGCCAGCGGGCAAACGCCTGGGCGTCGTATCCCCAGTCGCTGGAGTTGACCAGTTTTTCTTCCTCCTTCAGCGTGCGACGCACGGCATCGTCAAAGGTGATAAGCGTCTGGGGAACCAACGTCCGCAGTTCGGTATCATCGGCCAGCAGGTCATGTTTCAGCCCTTGGATCAGCGCTTTTGCCGTGGTCGGCGGAACGGACGTAATGACATTTAAAAACCAGACTGAAATCCAGCGGGTCGGAAAAGGGATGGGGATCAGCAGGCGATGTTTGCCGCTGACGGCCATAAAGTGCTTGAACTGCTCCTGATAGCTTAAGACCTGCGGCCCGGCGGCTTCGAGAACCCGGTGCTCGCAGGCAGGGTGATCCAGCAACGCCACCAGATAGTGCAGCAAATTTTCCAGCGCGATGGGCGTGGTTCGGGAGCGCACCCAGCGAGGCGGCGTCAGCACTGGCAGGTTGTAGACCATATCGCGCATCACTTCGAAGGCGGCTGAACCTGCGCCGACGATAATGCCGGCGCGCAGTTCAGTCACCGGCACGCCGGATTCGCGCAGCGTCTCCGCAGTTAACTGCCGGGCGCGCAAATGGTCAGACTGCTCATGTTTTGGCGCCTGCAATGAACTGAGGAATATGAGCTGTTTGACCGGTACTTCACGCAGCGCATCGCGCACGTTCATCGCAACCTGGCGCTCATGGGCAATAAAATCGCCGCCTTCGCCCATGCCATGCACCAGATAATAGACGGTGTCGACCTCGCGGAGCAGCGCGGGCAGATTATCCGGCCAGTTGAGATCGACTTTATGACAACTGACGTTAGCCAGTTGCTGTTTTTCCAGCCGTTCGATGCGACGTGCCGCCGCCAGAATCTGGTGCCCTTGCGCGCTGAGCGCCCGCACCAGATGTTGACCAATGTAACCACTGGCGCCAAGAACCAAAATACGTTGCGGCACGTCCGTCTCCTTAGCGGGTTAAAAAGGCGCGCCAGTGGGCGGCGACTTCAGCAAGCTGTTCACGCGATACGTCCAGATGCGTCACCAGACGCACGATTGGCGACGCGTTGATCAGCACGTCACGCGCCTTCATGTATTCGCCCAGCGCCGCTGCGTTCTCTTCACCAACGCGGACAAACAGCATATTGGTGTCGTGACGCATAACATCCGCGCCGGCTTCACGCAGTTGCTCCGCCATCCAGGCCGCGTTGTCGTGATCGTCCTGTAAACGTGCGACGTTATTTTTCAACGCGTACAGCCCGGCGGCCGCCAGAATGCCGGCCTGACGCATACCGCCGCCGGTCATTTTGCGCCAGCGGATGGCGCGCTTAATGTAGTCCTGGTTGCCGACTAACAGTGAGCCTACCGGCGTCCCCAGACCTTTTGACAGGCAAATGGTGAATGAGTCGCAGTATTGAGTAATGTCTTTCAGTTCGCAGCCGTAGGCGACGACCGCGTTAAAAATACGCGCGCCGTCAACGTGCAACGCCAGACCGTGCTCGCGGGTAAATTCCCACGCCTGTTTTAAATATTCGCGCGGCAGCACTTTACCGTTGTGGGTGTTTTCCAGACTGAGTAAACGAGTGCGGGCAAAATGGATATCATCCGCCTTGATCTTCGCGGCGACCTTATCCAGCGGCAACGTACCGTCTGCGGCGGCATCAATGGGCTGCGGTTGAATGCTGCCCAGCACCGCCGCGCCGCCTGCCTCGTACAGATAGTTATGCGCGCCCTGACCGGCGATATACTCTTCGCCGCGTTCACAGTGGCTGAGCAGAGCGACCAGGTTAGCCTGAGTGCCGGTGGGTAAAAAAATCGCCGCGTCTTTGCCAGAAAGCTCAGCGGCGTATTGCTGGAGGGCGTTGACGGTTGGGTCATCTCCGTACACGTCGTCCCCGACCGGGGCGGCCATCATCTCTTCTAGCATGGCACGACTCGGCCGGGTAACGGTATCACTACGTAAATCGATCATTGCACATCCCTATAGTTTAAAAGGCGATGTGCATTGTTTTACCTTAGCCAGTTGGTTTTCGCCAGTTCGATCACTTCATCTCCGCGCCCGCTGATGATCGCGCGCAGCATATACAGGCTAAACCCTTTGGCCTGCTCCAGTTTGATTTGCGGCGGAATGGCCAGTTCTTCTTTCGCCACGACCACATCGACCAGTACCGGACCGTCGATAGACAGCGCGCGTTGCAGCGCCTCGTCGACGTCGGCGGCTTTTTCAACGCGGAGCCCTGTAATGCCGCAGGCTTCAGCAATGCGGGCGAAGTTCGTGTCGTGCAGCTCGGTGCCGTCGGTGAGGTAGCCGCCCGCTTTCATCTCCATTGCCACAAAGCCCAGCACGCTGTTGTTGAAAACAACAATTTTTACCGGCAGCTTCATCTGTACGACAGAGAGGAAATCGCCCATCAGCATACTGAATCCCCCGTCGCCGCACATGGCGATCACCTGACGGCCCGGTTCGGTGGCCTGGGCGCCTAACGCCTGCGGCATGGCATTGGCCATTGAACCGTGGTTAAACGATCCCAGCAGACGGCGCTTACCGTTCATTTTCAGATAACGCGCCGCCCATACGGTCGGCGTGCCGACGTCGCAGGTAAAGATGGTGTCATCTGCGGCGAAACGGCTGATCTGCTGCGCCAGATATTGTGGGTGAATCGCTTTCTCGCTCGGTTTGGCTAAATCATCCAGTCCTTTGCGCGCGTCGCGATAGTGCTCCAGCGCTTTATCAAGGAATTTACGATCGGTTTTTTCTTCCAGCATCGGCAATAACGCGGCGAGCGTGGAGTGAATATCGCCGACCAGCGCCATATCGACTTTACTGTGCGCGCCAATGCTTGCCGGGTTGATATCGATTTGAATGATTTTGGCGTCGGTCGGGTAAAAGGCGCGATAGGGAAACTGGGTGCCGAGCAGGATCAGGGTGTCAGCATTCATCATCGTATGGAAACCGGATGAGAAGCCGATCAATCCCGTCATGCCCACATCGTAAGGGTTGTCGTACTCTACATGCTCTTTGCCGCGCAGCGCATGAACAATTGGCGCTTTAATTTTGGCGGCGAATTCCACCAGCTCTTTATGCGCGCCCGCGCAGCCGCTGCCGCACATCAGGGCGATATTGCTGGAGTAACGTAATAGCTGTGCCAGTTTTTTCAGCTCTTCTTCGGCCGGGGTTACGATCGGCAGCGGGGCATGATACCAGTGGGTGCTGGCGCTTTCCGGCGCCGGTTTCAGCGCAACGTCGCCCGGCAGTACCACGACGGAGACGCCACGATTAAGCACCGCTTTGCGCATGGCGATCGCCAGTACCTGCGGGATTTGCTCCGGGGTGGAAACCAGCTCGCAATAGTGGCTGCATTCGCGAAACAGCTCTTGTGGGTGGGTCTCCTGAAAGTAGCCGCTGCCGATTTCGCTGGAAGGAATGTGGGCGGCGATAGCCAGAACCGGGACGTGATTACGGTGGCAATCGAACAGACCGTTAATCAAATGCAGGTTGCCAGGCCCGCATGAACCCGCGCACACCGCCAGTTCACCGGTGAGTTGTGCTTCCGCGCCAGCGGCAAAGGCGGCGACCTCTTCATGGCGCGTCGACATCCAGTCAATCGTCCCCATCCGGTTCAGGCTGTCGCTCAGGCCGTTCAGGGAGTCGCCCGTCACGCCCCAGATACGTTTCACGCCAGCCTGTTCAAGTGTTTTTGCAATGTAAGCGGCAACGGTTTGTTTCATGGTTTTCCATCTCCTGTAATGTGATACCGGTTACAAGTTTAGATGAAGATAATCGTTACGCTTTGTCATCACCCCTTATTTTCAGCAGCTATATTTCAACCGACAGAACGCGTAATTTAATGGCAAACCAGCCGGAACCAGGAGTCAATTCAGATGGTTACAACGTTATTAAATGCAGTGAACCGTATGCTGACGCATGAAGATTTTGGCAAGTTTCTGTTACGCCTCGCAGTAGGGGGGCTGATGTTGTTTCACGGCCTGCATAAACTGTTCGACGGTATTGATGGCATTAGCAATATGCTGATTGCAAAAGGATTGCCCGGGTTTATCGCCTATGGCGTGCTGGTGGGCGAGGTGATTGCGCCTTGCCTGATTGTGCTGGGTATTCTTACGCGTCCTGCCGCGCTGGTGCTGGCATTGACGATGGTGGTGGCGTGGTTAATGGTCGGCACCGGGAAAACCTGGCAACTGGATGCCGTCGGCGCATGGGCGATAGAAAGTTTAGTTTATTTCTTTATTGGCGCGCTGGCGGTGGCGTTTCTGGGGGCGGGGCGGTTTTCTGTTGCGGGAAATTCGGCCTGGCGGTGAAGAATTGCCGGATGGCGGCGTAAATGCCTTACCCGGCCTGCCGAAAAATGGCAGGCCGGGTAAGCGAAGCGTCATCCGGCAATGAGAGCTTATGCCAGAACTAAATCGCCCTGCGGATGGCAGGAGCAGGCCAGTACATAACCGTCGGCGATTTCCGCATCGGTCAGCGTCATGGTGCTGCTGACCGTATATTCACCGGAAACCACTTTGGTTTTGCAGCAGCCGCACACGCCAGCACGACATGCCACAGTCACCGGAACTTTATTGCTTTCCAGCGCGTCCAGCAGCGTGGTGCCGACAGGCGCGTAAAACTCCTGCGCCGGTTGCAGTTTGGTGAACTTCAGACCCTCCATTGCCGCTTCGGCAACCGGCGTAAAGAACTTCTCTTTAAAGAAGCGCGTTACGCCGAGCGCTTTCACTTCCTGCTCAACCATGTCCATATACGGCGCCGGGCCGCAGGTCATGACGGTGCGCGATGCCAGGTCCGGCACGTTTTTCAGTAATTCAGTGGTCAGGCGACCCGCCACGAAACCGTGGGTCGCATTGTTCTCCGCCACCAGCGTGACCGGGTACTGACGCCATTCCTCAGCGAAAATCACATCCTGCGGCGAACGCACGTTGAAGATCACCTGCACATCTGCCTGCGGGCGGTATTTTGCCAGCCAGCGACGCATCGACATAATTGGCGTGACGCCGCAACCGGCCGCCAGCATCAGGAACTTGTCTTCGGCTTTGTCTTCACAGATAAAGTCGCCCATCGCATCGGACAGCCAGATATAGTCGCCGCGTTTCACTTCGCGGGTTAACCACTGTGAACCTGCGCCTTCATCAATACGACGGATCGTCAGCGTAATGTACTCGCTCACGCCCGGCGTGGACGAAATGGTGTAGGCCCGCAGCGTATCCGCAGAGTTGCGAACGCTGACCAGCGCATACTGACCGGCACGGTACGGATAGTGATCGTGGCACAGTAATGAGAGAGTCCACACATCCGGGGTTTCCTGATGGATGTGATGTACCTGCATCCGCCACGGACACTGAGTGGTTGGCATCGTCATTCTAAAACTCCTTACGCGCTCAACAGTTGCTGCATATCTTCTTCAACGGTGGTGACCTGACGCAGGCCAAATTTCTCGTTGAGGACAGCCAGCAGATCCGGGGTGAAGAAACCTGGCGCAGTCGGCCCGGTTACGATGTTTTTCACGCCCAGAGACAACAGCGTCAGCAGGATGACGATCGCTTTCTGTTCGAACCAGGAGAGCACCAGAGACAGCGGCAGGTCGTTCACGCCACAGCCCAGTTTTTCTGCCAGCGTGACGGCCAGAATGATGGCGGAGTAAGCGTCGTTACACTGACCGGCGTCAACCAGACGCGGCAGACCTTCGATGTCGCCGAATTCCAGTTTGTTGAAGCGGTATTTACCACAGGCCAGCGTCAGAATCAGGCAGTCATCCGGTACGCTGGTCGCGAAATCGGTGAAGTAGTTACGTTCGCCACGCGCGCCGTCACAGCCGCCCACCAGGAAGATGTGACGCAGTTTTTCGCGGCTGACCAGGTCGATCAGGCTGTCTGCTGCGCCCAGCAGCGTCTGGCGACCGAAACCAACGGTGATCAGATGCGGGATTTCGCTGTACGGGAAGCCTGCCATCTGCTGCGCCTGGGCGATAACCGGAGAGAAATCTTCGCCTTCCAGGTGGTTTACGCCCGGCCAACCGACGATGCTGCGCGTCCAGATACGGTCGTCATACGCGCCAACGGTCGGGTCGATGATGCAGTTAGAGGTCATCACGATAGGGCCAGGGAAGCGGGCGAATTCAACCTGCTGGTTCTGCCAGCCGCTGCCGTAGTTACCGACCAGGTGTTTGAATTTACGCAGTTCCGGGTAACCGTGCGCGGGCAGCATTTCACCGTGGGTATAGACGTTCACGCCAGTCCCTTCGGTCTGCTCCAGCAGGTTGTACAGATCTTTCAGGTCGTGACCGGAGATCAGGATGCACTTACCCTCAACCGCTTTCACGTTAACCTGAGTTGGGGTCGGGTGGCCGTATTTGGTGGTTTCACCGGCATCCAGGATGCTCATCACTTTGAAGTTCATCTGGCCAATTTCCATAGAACATTCCAGCAGAGCGTTCATATCGGAAGGCCAGGTGCCCAGCCACGCCATGATTTTGTGGTACTGCGCGTAGATGTCGTTGTCATACTGACCCAGAACGTGGGCGTGCTCCATGTACGCTGCCGCACCTTTCAGGCCATACAGGCAAAGCAGACGCAGGCCGAGGATGTTCTCGCCAATAGCGGCTTTGTCTTTGTTCGGGGTGAACTCGGCGGCCTGACGTTGCAAATCGCCCAGATCGTCGCTGACCAGTTGCAGGTCGGCCATCGGGTTGTTTACCGTGGCGCTTGCATCGATGTTCTGGCACTGCGCTTTCAGCGATTCGCGCAGGGCGATCGCTTCACGGGCATAGCCGACGATACGCGGAGAATCGAAGTTAACGTTGGTCAGGGTGGAGAAAAATGCACGCGGGGCAAAGTTGTCAACGTCATGATCGATGATGCCATATTCACGGGCTTTAGCAGCCCATGCAGACAGACCTTGCAGGGACGCAATCAGCAGATCCTGGAGATCGGACGTTTCCGCTGTTTTACCGCACATACCCTGCGCGTAGGAGCAGCCGTTCCCCGCCGGAGTACGGATGGTTTGTTCACATTGCACACAAAACATGGTCACACCTTTTTTAAAGTTATATTTAATATACATGTTTAAGGTTATGCCTGCGCGCAAAGGGATAAAAGTGATTTCTTACATAATTTACAGGGAGATTGATTTAGCGCAATTTTGGCGGCAGGGTTCTACCGCCAGGGAGGTATCAGGCTGAGAAAAAGGCCATCAGGATCGGCACCAGCAGGCTGAGGATAAAACCGTGAACGATGGCGGCAGGCACCATCTCCAGACCGCCTGTACGCTGAAGCACCGGCAACGTGAAGTCCATCGACGTGGCGCCGCATAACCCTAACGCGGTGGAGCGACTGCGACGAACCAGACCGGGGATCAGCATAATCGCTATCAGCTCGCGCGCCAGATCGTTAAAGAAAGCGGCGCTGCCAATTACCGGGCCGAACGATTCGGTCAATAAAATGCCGGACAGGGAATACCAGCCGAAACCTGATGCCATTGCCAGCGCGGTTTTGATCGGCAGGCCGAGAATGAGCGCATTGATGACTCCGCCGAGCATAGAGCTGGCGACCACCACCACGGCGACAATCATCCCCCGGCGATTCAGCACAATCTGTTTTAAGGTCATGCCATTGTTTCGCAACTGGATGCCGATCAGGAATAATAAGAAGATCAGCGTATATTCGCTGGCTTCCGTGGCGTGTTTGAGAAATGCCAGCCCGCTGAGGCCAAGCAGAAAACCCAGCACCACGACGCCGCATAATTTAAGTGACTCAAGCGCCATCGCGATACGTGAAGGTAATTTCTCCTGCTGGTGGTTGTGTCGCCACGGTAGCGAACGTTCCAGCCAGAATAATGCCGCGATGTTACACAGCAAAATAACGGTAATACTGACAGCGGAATAATGAAAAATAGCGAGCAAATTACTGGCGAGATTATCCAGGAACGCCAGGCTGATCCCCATAAAAAAGAGAATGACGTAGACAATCCAGCTTAACAGCCGGTTGATCAGTTTTAATGCGGCCTGATGCTGAAGCGGAATGAGGTAGCCCACAATCAGTGGAACCAAAATGATTAAAAGTCCTGAAAACATGAACAACCGGGTCCTTTATATGCGAGACAGCGCAATGACACTACCCAATAAAGGCGGTCAGGTAAAGGAGCAAAAAAAGCCGGGTGGCGTTAACGCTTACCCGGCCTGCTTATTGTACTGTACCGCAGGTCGGGTAAGGCGTAGTCGCCACCCGACACCACGGACTTCACTCAATTAATCGCGTTTTTCAAGCAGCGTGCGGTACAGCACGCCACCCAGAATACCGCCGATAATCGGCATCACCCAGAACAGCCACAGTTGTTGTAATGCCCAACCGCCCTGGAAGATCGCAACCGCGGTGCTGCGCGCCGGGTTCACAGAGGTGTTGGTGACCGGAATACTGATCAGGTGAATCAGGGTTAACGCCAGACCAATAGCGATCGGGGCAAAACCCGCCGGGGCGTGTTTGTCCGTCGCGCCATGAATGACCAGCAGGAAACCGGCGGTCAGCACGATTTCAATGACGATGGCGGAAAGCATGGAATAACCGCCAGGGGAATGTTCGCCGTAACCGTTAGAGGCAAAACCGCTGGCAGCGGCATCAAAGCCTGCTTTACCGCTGGCAATCAGATACAGCACCGCCGCGGCAATAATACCGCCGACAACCTGAGCGATAATATAGCCAATGACCTCTTTTGCCGGAAAACGACCGCCAGCCCATAAACCTAATGTCACTGCCGGGTTAAAATGTCCGCCGGAAATATGACCTACGGCAAATGCCATTGTCAGTACGGTCAGACCAAAAGCCAGCGCGACACCCGCAAAACCAATTCCCAGTTCAGGGAATGCCGCAGCCAGAACGGCGCTTCCGCAGCCACCGAAAACGAGCCAGAATGTACCGAAACATTCGGCTGCTAATTTTCTAAACATAACCACCTCAAATAATAAAATTAACCACATTGAATATGCGGCTGTTTTTTTATCGTCATAAAAGGGTGACGACATAATGCAGGAAACTGTATTTTAAGAACGAACGTCACCCAATCACCAGTTAAAAAAATTCAGTTAGTTTGATTTAGGGCAATGTGGTGTGAATCCTTGTTCTGATTTGTCTTAATAAAGAGTGTAGTGCACGGACTTAATGCTGCAATTATCACGCCATGCAACGGATTTTGTCGTTATACTGCGGAAAGGATAAGTTGTTCATTTCTGGAGGATACATGATTCTCGAACGCGTTGAGATTGTGGGTTTTCGCGGGATCAATCGATTATCGTTGATGCTGGAGCAAAACAACGTGCTGATTGGGGAGAACGCGTGGGGGAAATCCAGCCTGCTGGATGCCTTAACTCTGCTGCTGTCGCCAGAATCGGAACTGTATCATTTCATCCGCGAGGATTTCTGGTTTCCCCCCGGAGATATTCAGGGACGTGAACATCATCTGCATATTATCCTCACTTTCCGTGAATCTCAGCCAGGCCGCCATCGGGTGCGTCGATACCGCCCGCTGGAGGCATGCTGGTCTCCCTGTCAGGATGGCTTTCACCGTATTTTCTACCGTCTGGAGGGGGAGAGCGCGGCAGATGGCAGCGTGATGACGCTGCGCAGCTTCCTTGATGGCGACGGCCACCCGCTACCGATCGATGATATTAATCGCCAGGCACACCATCTCATTCGTTTGATGCCGGTACTGCGCCTGCGCGATGCGCGCTTTATGCGACGCATCCGTAACGGTACGGTGCCCGATGTTCCCGATGTTGAAGTTACCGCCTGCCAGCTGGACTTTCTGGCGCGAGAGCTGGCGACCCGTCCGCAGAATTTAACGGACGGGCAGATCCGCCAGGGGCTTTCGGCGATGGTACAGCTGCTGGAGCACTACTTTTCCGAGCAAGGCGCGGGGCAATCCCGTCATCGGTTGATGCGTCGCCGTTCGAACAACGAACAGCGTAGCTGGCGCTATCTGGACATTATTAACCGGATGATCGACAAACCCGGCGGCCGCACGCATCGCGTGATCCTGCTGGGGCTGTTCTCCACGCTGTTACAGGCAAAAGGGACGCTGCGGCTGGATAAAGATGCCCGACCATTATTATTGGTTGAAGACCCGGAAACGCGTCTGCATCCGATTATGCTGTCGGTGGCATGGCAGTTGTTGAATCTTTTACCGCTGCAACGTGTGGCAACGACCAATTCCGGCGAGCTGCTGTCGCTGACGCCTGTGGAGCACGTTGTCCGTCTGGTGCGTGAATCTTCACGGGTCGCGGCCTGGCGACTGGGGCCTGGCGGGCTGAGCGCGGAAGATGGTCGCCGTATCGCCTTTCATATTCGTTTTAACCGGGCCTCGTCGCTGTTTTCCCGCTGCTGGCTGCTGGTGGAAGGCGAAACGGAAACCTGGGTTATCAACGAACTGGCGCGCCAGTGTGGGCACCACTTCGATGCCGAAGGGATTAAAGTGATCGAATTCGCCCAGTCTGGCCTGAGACCGCTGGTAAAATTCGCCCGCCGGATGGGGATTGAGTGGCATGTGCTGGTGGATGGCGACGAAGCCGGGAAAAAATATGCCGCAACGGTGCGCGGTTTGCTGAATAACGACCGGGAAGAAGAGCGTGAGCACCTGACGGCATTGCCTGCTCTGGATATGGAACATTTTATGTATCGGTCAGGATTTGCTGATGTCTTTCATCGGGTGGCGCAAATACCGGAAAACGTTCCAATGAATATGCGGAAAATTATCTCGAAGGCGATCCACCGCTCGTCAAAGCCTGATTTAGCCATTGAAGTGGCGATGGAGGCAGGGCGACGCGGCGTTGACGCGGTGCCGACGCTGTTCAAAAAAATGTTTTCCCGCGTACTCTGGCTGGCGCGCGGGAGAGCGGATTAACGGCGAAACAGCCGCGACATCTGTGGCGGAATGCAGTCCAGCAATGGATAGCGACGGCGATATTCGGCGCGTTTTTCAGTGTTTGTTTATTTACCGTTAAGGTTTATCTTCCCACTCTGGTGGATATCTCGGGGAATGTTGGATCGTTATGAAGCTCAAGGGAAAAATGAAAAAGCGCTATATTCTCATCGCCCTCATTATCATCGTGGCGATGTTTACGCTCTGGCGAACGTTAAATGCGCCGCTACCCCACTATCAAACGCTGATTGTCCGTCCGGGCGACCTCCAGCAGAGCGTACTGGCGACGGGGAAACTGGATGCGCTGCGCAAAGTGGATGTCGGGGCGCAGGTCAGCGGCCAGCTTAAAACGCTGTCGGTCGCAATTGGCGACAAGGTGAAAAAAGATCAGCTGCTTGGCGTTATCGATCCTGAACAGGCGGAAAACCAGATCAAAGAAGTGGAAGCCACGCTGATGGAATTACGCGCTCAGCGCCGACAGGCTGAAGCCGAGTGGAAACTGGCGCGCGTCACCCTGTCACGCCAGCAACAGCTGGCGAAAACCCAGGCGATTTCGCGACAGGAACTGGATACAGCCACGACGGAAATGGCCGTCAAACAGGCGCAGATCGGCACGATTGACGCGCAGATTAAGCGTAATCAGGCTTCTCTTGATACGGCAAAAACCAACCTGGATTACACCCGCATTGTCGCCCCGATGGCAGGCGAGGTGACGCAAATTACCACCTTGCAGGGACAGACGGTGATTGCCGCTCAACAGGCGCCAAATATCCTGACGCTGGCGGATATGAGCACCATGCTGGTGAAGGCGCAGGTTTCCGAAGCGGACGTTATTCACCTGCGTCCCGGACAAAAAGCCTGGTTTACCGTGCTGGGCGACCCTCAGACCCGCTATGAAGGCGCGCTGAAAGATGTCCTGCCCACGCCTGAAAAAGTGAACGACGCTATTTTCTATTACGCGCGTTTTGAAGTTCCTAACCCGAAAGGGATTTTGCGCCTGGACATGACCGCACAGGTGCATATTCAGCTCACGGACATTAAAAACGTGTTGACGATTCCTCTGGCGGCGCTTGGCGACCCGGTCGGCAATAACCGCTACAAAGTCACGCTGTTGCGTAACGGCGAAACCCGTGAACGCGAGGTGTCGATTGGCGCGCGTAACGATACTGACGTGGAGATCGTCAAGGGACTGGAAGAGGGCGATGAGGTGGTAATCAGCGAGAGCAAACCTGGAGCCGCGCAATGACGGCATTGCTTGAGCTGAGCAATATTCGCCGTAGTTATCCGTCAGGTGAAGAACAGGTCGAGGTGCTGAAGGGCATCTCCCTGCAAATTCATGCCGGAGAGATGGTAGCGATTGTCGGCGCGTCCGGTTCCGGTAAATCGACCCTGATGAATATCCTCGGCTGTCTGGATAAACCCACCAGCGGCACCTATCGGATTGCGGGGCGGGATGTCTCCACGCTCGACAGCGACGCGCTGGCGCAACTCCGCCGCGAACATTTTGGTTTTATCTTCCAGCGTTATCATTTGCTCTCACATCTGACGGCGGCGCAAAACGTTGAGGTGCCCGCCGTTTATGCCGGTACGGAGCGCAAACGGCGGCTGGAGCGGGCCGAAGAGTTGCTGCAACGGCTGGGGCTGGGCGATCGGGTGGATTATCAGCCTTCACAGCTCTCCGGCGGGCAACAGCAGCGGGTGAGTATTGCGCGCGCGCTGATGAACGGCGGGCAGGTGATCCTCGCCGATGAACCGACGGGGGCGCTCGACAGCCATTCCGGCGATGAAGTGATGGCGATTCTGCATCAACTGCGCGATCGGGGGCATACGGTCATTATCGTGACCCACGACCCGCAGGTTGCCGCTCAGGCCGAACGGGTGATTGAAATCCACGATGGCGAGATCGTGCGTAATCCGCCGTCGCAGAAAACGCAAGCGGGGCAAGGCATCGCGGAGCCCGTCGTCAAAACGGCCTCCGGCTGGAGCCTGTTTGTCAGCGGATTTCGT
This sequence comes from Citrobacter sp. CK180, assembly GCF_030333655.1. Lineage (NCBI taxonomy): Bacteria > Pseudomonadati > Pseudomonadota > Gammaproteobacteria > Enterobacterales > Enterobacteriaceae > Citrobacter > Citrobacter sp. CK180. The sequence continues at coordinate 232,849 of NZ_JAOWFM010000056.1, forward strand.
GAGGCGCTCACGATGGCGTGGCTGGCAATGGCTGCCAATAAAATGCGCACCTTGCTCACCATGCTGGGGATTATTATCGGGATTGCGTCGGTGGTGTCGATCGTGGTGGTCGGCGATGCGGCAAAACAGATGGTGCTGGCGGATATTCGCGCTATTGGCACCAATACTATCGATATTTATCCCGGTAAAGACTTCGGCGACGACGATCCGCAATATCAGCAGGCGCTGAAATATGACGATTTGAACGCGATTCAGAAGCAGCCGTGGGTAACGTCCGCGACGCCTGCCGTATCGCAAAATCTGCGGCTTCGCTATGGCAACATCGACGTGGCCGCCAGCGCCAATGGCGTCAGCGGCGACTATTTTAACGTCTACGGCATGACCTTTAGCGAGGGGAACACGTTCAACAGAGAGCAGTTGAATGGCCGGGCACAGGTGGTGGTGCTCGACAGCAACACGCGGCGTCAACTTTTCCCCAATAAAGCGAAAGTGGTGGGCGAAGTGATCCTGGTCGGTAATATGCCTGCAACGGTGATCGGCGTGGCCGAAGAGAAACAGTCTATGTTCGGCAGCAGTAAGATCCTCCGCGTCTGGCTACCGTACAGCACGATGTCCGGGCGGGTGATGGGGCAGTCATGGCTGAACTCCATCACCGTTCGGGTGAAAGAGGGATTTGACAGCGCGCAGGCTGAGCAGCAGCTTACCCGCCTGCTGACGCTGCGCCACGGGAAGAAGGATTTCTTTACCTGGAATATGGACGGCGTCTTGAAAACCGCCGAAAAGACCACACGTACTCTTCAACTGTTCCTGACGCTGGTTGCGGTGATCTCACTGGTGGTTGGGGGGATCGGCGTAATGAACATTATGCTGGTTTCCGTCACTGAACGAACCCGGGAGATTGGCATCCGTATGGCGGTAGGCGCGCGCGCCAGCGATGTGCTGCAACAGTTCTTAATTGAAGCGGTGCTGGTGTGTCTGGTCGGCGGCGCGTTGGGGATCGGGCTGTCGATGCTGATCGCCTTTACGCTACAGATGTTTTTACCCGGCTGGGAAATTGGCTTCTCGCCCGTCGCGCTCCTGACGGCGTTCTTGTGCTCGACGTTTACCGGGATACTGTTTGGCTGGTTGCCCGCACGTAATGCGGCACGACTCGATCCGGTAGATGCGCTGGCGCGGGAGTGAATCTTGCCGGATGTTTGTCCGCCGGGTAAGGCGCGTCAGCGTCGCTATTCGGCAAAAAGCAATGGCGCAGAAATAAAAATGCCAGCCGATCGGGCTGGCATTTTGACTGCGGGATGTACACAATGAGACAGAAGAGCTATGCAACGGCTTCTGCTTCGATGGGCACGATGACACTGGCATGATTGCCTTTTGGCCCCTGGTGGACATCAAACCGGACAGACTGCCCGGCTTTAAGCGTTCTGTAACCATCCATTTGAATGGTGGAGTAATGGGCGAAAATATCTTCGCCGCCGCCTTCAGGGCAGATGAAACCAAACCCTTTGGCATTGTTGAACCACTTTACAGTACCCGTTTCCATGCTTCGACATCCTTCGTAAATCTTATATAAGTAAGATGGAATGAACCGGTGGCGGAGTGGGGGCTGTTCAAAACCTCGCCAACTCTCGAAACTACAATTTAGAGAAATCAGGCGGGGCGTCAAGCGCCAGGCGGGGTGGATGGGGTAAAAATGAATCAAAAATTTGAAGCAGTTAACGCTATTGCCGGTAATGTGACAGATGTCGCGGATGACAGAGATAGATGATAGTTATCTATTAATTGGGGTAGATTGATTACGTGCATAGGCTCTTGTCAGCGGCAGTACGTTCTGCCGGTAACCGTAACCGAAGATGACGACTGACAATGGGTAAGACGAACGATTGGCTGGATTTTGACCAGCTGGCGGAAGATAAGGTGCGCGACGCGCTAAAACCGCCATCTATGTATAAAGTGATATTAGTCAATGATGATTACACTCCAATGGAGTTTGTTATTGACGTGTTACAAAAATTCTTTTCTTATGATGTAGAACGTGCAACGCAACTGATGCTTGCGGTTCACTATCAAGGTAAAGCTATCTGCGGCGTATTTACCGCCGAGGTCGCGGAGACCAAAGTGGCGATGGTGAACAAGTATGCGAGGGAGAACGAGCATCCGTTGCTGTGTACGCTGGAAAAAGCCTGAATGCAGGCGTAAAAATTGGGGGAGGTGCCTATGCTCAATCAAGAACTGGAACTCAGTTTAAACATGGCTTTCGCCAGAGCGCGCGAGCACCGACATGAGTTTATGACCGTCGAGCACTTGTTACTGGCGTTGCTCAGTAACCCATCGGCCCGCGAAGCGCTGGAAGCGTGCTCCGTGGATTTGGTGGCGCTCCGTCAGGAACTTGAAGCCTTCATTGAACAAACCACACCCGTACTGCCTGCCAGCGAAGAAGAGCGCGACACACAGCCGACGTTGAGTTTTCAGCGCGTGCTGCAACGTGCGGTCTTTCACGTTCAGTCCTCCGGGCGCAGTGAGGTAACTGGCGCGAATGTGCTGGTGGCTATCTTCAGCGAACAGGAATCCCAGGCGGCCTATCTGCTGCGTAAGCATGAAGTCAGCCGCCTCGACGTGGTGAACTTTATTTCTCATGGGACGCGAAAGGACGAGCCGAGTCAGTCTTCTGACCCCGGCAATCAGCCAAATAGCGAAGAACAAGTTGGCGGGGAGGAACGTATGGAGAACTTCACGACTAACCTTAACCAGCTTGCTCGCGTGGGCGGAATCGATCCGCTGATTGGTCGTGAAAAAGAGCTGGAGCGTGCCATTCAGGTGCTGTGTCGCCGCCGGAAAAATAACCCGCTGCTGGTGGGTGAGTCCGGCGTCGGTAAGACGGCGATTGCCGAAGGTCTGGCCTGGCGTATTGTCCAGGGCGATGTGCCGGAAGTGATGGCGGATTGCACCCTCTACTCGCTGGATATCGGCTCGCTGCTGGCAGGTACCAAGTATCGCGGCGATTTCGAAAAACGTTTTAAAGCGCTGCTCAAACAGCTGGAACAGGACACCAACAGCATCCTGTTTATTGATGAGATCCACACCATTATCGGTGCGGGTGCGGCGTCGGGCGGCCAGGTGGATGCCGCAAACCTGATTAAACCGCTGCTTTCCAGCGGTAAGATCCGCGTGATTGGTTCCACGACGTATCAGGAATTCAGCAATATTTTCGAGAAAGACCGCGCGTTAGCGCGTCGCTTCCAGAAAATTGATATCACTGAGCCGTCCGTGGATGAGACTGTGCAGATCATCAACGGCCTGAAACCGAAGTACGAAGCGCACCACGATGTTCGCTACACGGCGAAAGCGGTGCGTGCGGCGGTAGAGCTGGCGGTGAAATACATCAACGACCGTCATCTGCCGGATAAGGCGATTGACGTCATCGACGAAGCCGGTGCGCGTGCTCGTCTGATGCCGGTCAGCAAGCGCAAGAAAACCGTCAACGTGGCGGATATTGAGTCTGTTGTGGCGCGCATCGCGCGTATTCCTGAGAAGAGCGTCTCGCAGAGCGATCGCGATACGCTGAAAAACCTCGGCGACCGCCTGAAAATGCTGGTCTTCGGGCAGGATAAGGCAATTGAAGCGCTGACCGAAGCGATCAAAATGAGCCGTGCGGGTCTCGGTCATGAACATAAACCTGTCGGTTCGTTCCTGTTCGCGGGGCCTACCGGGGTAGGGAAAACCGAGGTAACGGTACAGCTCTCCAAAGCGCTGGGTATTGAGCTGCTGCGGTTTGATATGTCCGAGTATATGGAACGCCACACCGTAAGCCGCCTGATCGGCGCGCCTCCGGGATATGTCGGTTTCGACCAGGGCGGTCTGCTGACCGATGCGGTTATCAAACATCCACATGCAGTTCTGCTGCTGGATGAAATTGAGAAGGCGCATCCAGATGTCTTTAACCTGCTGTTGCAGGTGATGGACAACGGCACGCTGACGGACAACAACGGGCGTAAAGCGGATTTCCGCAACGTGGTGCTGGTGATGACCACCAACGCCGGTGTGCGTGAAACTGAACGTAAATCGATTGGCCTCATCCATCAGGACAACAGTACGGACGCGATGGGTGAAATCAAGAAAGTGTTTACGCCGGAGTTCCGTAACCGTCTCGACAACATTATCTGGTTCGATCACCTGTCTACTGAAGTGATCCATCAGGTTGTCGATAAGTTTATCGTCGAGTTGCAGGTTCAACTGGATCAGAAAGGCGTCTCCCTGGAAGTGAGTCAGGAAGCGCGTGACTGGCTGGCAGAGAAAGGCTATGACCGCGCGATGGGCGCACGTCCAATGACGCGCGTCGTCCAGGACAACCTGAAAAAACCGCTGGCAAACGAGCTGCTGTTCGGTTCGCTGGTTGGCGGCGGCCAGGTGACCGTTGCGCTGGATAAAGAGAAAAATGAGCTGACGTATGGCTTCCAGAGTGCGCAAAAGCACAAACCGGAAGCCGCGCATTAATCTCGTAACCGGTAAAATCTGAACGCCAGTCGCGTTCAGATAAACTCGCTAAAATCCGTAATCTCTTTTGAGGTTACGGATTTTTTTTGCCGCCATGCCCCGGATACCTGGAAACCCTTTTTTTGAGTGTTTTTTAACGCTATGATTTTTATGTGTTTATATTTTTCTTTATTAACACCATGATAGCGACGAACAGCTTCAGTTCACTGCCGTACAGATAGCTTAGAAAAGCGTTACAGGAACTTGAGGCTGGTTCATGGCGTAAGGGGCTGAATGATTATTGCCAGTGTATGGCGATAACCCCTGTTCCGGCTGTAAAAGGCTGGCGCACGGTGAGTCGGGTGCAGGTGAAAAGCAGTCCACAACGGTTATTGCGGCGTTCCGTCAGGAAGGGATGGTTGACGGAAGAGCAGGCGCAACTGCGCCTGGTGGAGTCAACCGAACAGCATAGCGATTTGCCTTACCTGAACGTTAAGAGCTTGTCGAATCAGCAACAATTTCGGGTGTTTATTCGCCACAGTGAACTGCGTTCTGAACCTGTTAGCGGGACATTCACAAGCTATGGATTAAGTTCTACGGCGACCATTCCCTGGTTCTGAGAAGCCTGATGGCGCTTCGCTTATCAGGCCTACAGAGCGCCACTCGTAGGCCGGATAAGGCGCGAGCGCCGCCATCCGGCGATGTGCAACATGCGAAAAAAAAGCCCGTACTTTCGTACGAGCTCTTTTCTGAATATGGCGGTGAGGGGGGGATTCGAACCCCCGATACGTTGCCGTATACACACTTTCCAGGCGTGCTCCTTCAGCCACTCGGACACCTCACCATATTGTATTGCTGCCTGACCGCTTGGGGGGCAACGGGGCGCTACTATAGGGAGTTGCGCTAAAACGGTCAAGCAGAATTTACGCTTTAATTATCGTTTGGTTACGCAATGAACATATTCCCTGCCCTGGGGGAGCAGGGAATACGATTAGCGCTGTGAATCCAGTATCTCACCGTTTTTCACCACTTCCTGCGCTTTGCTGTAACTCTCGATCAACAACTGATACGCCGGGAACACTTTGGTGTAGACCTCAGCCCACTCTGCTGCGTCTTCACGGTTCCAGGTGCCCTGCAACTCGGAAGCCACTGCGGCGGTATCCATCGGTACGACGCCCGCCTGAACAACGCGTGCCAGCGTGATTTCCTGGGCCATTTTGCTGTAGGTGCCGGAAGCATCAATAACAGCAAACACTTTATAACCTTCCGCGACTGCGCTAATTGCCGGGAATGCCATGCAAACGCTGGTAATCGTACCGGCGATGATCAGCGTTTTACGGCCGGTCGCTTTTACCGCCTGGACGAAATCAGCGTTATCCCAGGCGTTGATCTCGCCTTTACGGGCAATATACTGCGCGTGCGGTGCATTGGCGTGGATCTCCGGGATCAGCGGGCCGTTCGGTCCCTGCGGTACAGATGCCGTCGTAATGACCGGCATCTTCGACAAGGTTGCCATTTTGGCCAGTGCGGCCGCACGGGCGCGCAATTCAGGCATCGGCATATCGCCAACGGTCTGGAAAAGCCCGCTCTGGTGGTCGATTAACAGCATAACAGAATCGTTAACGTCAATTACCGGGCGCAAACCATTAAAATTAGCAGGACTGGACATATTGTGTACTCCTCAATGTTTTCAGATTTGGCCAAAACGGCCGGAGTTGAAATCGCGTACGGCTTCTGCGATTTCTTGTTTTGTGTTCATGACAAATGGGCCGTAACCGACAATGGGCTCATTCAGCGGCTCGCCCGACAACAGCAGAACGCTGGCATCGCTACTGGCTTCGAGATGCAGGTTTTCACCTTTCTGGCTTAACACCACCAGTTGCGCTTCATTTACCGGTGTTGTGCCATTCACCGTAATACTTCCTTTCAGGACGACCAGCGCGGTGCTCCATCCTTCAGCGACGGGCAGCGTAAGATGACGATCGCGTTGCAGGCGCATATCCCAGACATTTAACGGCGAGAAGGTATGCGCCGGGCCTTTTACATCCTGATAGCGGCCCGCAATAATGCGCGCGGTTCCGGCTTCGTCAGGCAGCGTTACGGCAGGGATGAGATCGCTGCTGATGCCCTGATAACCCGGCACCGCCATTTTGTCTTTCGCGGGCAGGTTCACCCACAGTTGCACCATTTCCAGCTCGCCTCCCTGTTGGGTAAAGGCTGAAGAATGAAACTCTTCATGCAAAATGCCTGCGCCTGCGGTCATCCACTGCACATCGCCAGGGCCGATGACGCCGCCGCGGCCTGTTGAATCGCGGTGCTCAACTTCGCCGCTGTAAACAATCGTGACGGTTTCAAAGCCGCGATGCGGGTGTTCTCCCACTCCACGTTTTTCGTTTTCGGCGCCAGGGGCAAAGGTATGCGGCCCGGCATAGTCCAGCAGCAGGAACGGACTTAACTGCTCTGCATGGGACTGATAAGAGAATAGCGAACGAACCGGAAATCCATCGCCAACCCAGTGCGGGCGAGGTGCGGTATAGACGCCTGTAATCTGTTTCATGGTGGTCTCCTCGGTGGCGTTGTCTTGATGTAAATAAGCTTATATCTATGACAATGATCTGAGTAGTCGCTAAAATAGACCTTACCGTTCTATAAACAGGACAATGTAATGACAAAACCGGATCTCAATGATTTTGCGTGGTTTGTTCATGTCGTCGAGGAGGGGGGATTTGCGGCGGCAGGGCGAGCGCTGGATGAACCAAAGTCAAAGCTTAGCCGACGTATTGCGCAACTGGAGGAACGGCTGGGCGTTCGCCTTATTCAACGAACCACGCGGCAATTTAATGTCACTGAAGTCGGGCAGACCTTTTATGAACATTGTAAGGCAATGCTGGTGGAAGCACAGGCGGCGCAGGATGCGATAGCCGCCTTACAGGTCGAACCGCGCGGCATTGTAAAACTGACATGTCCAGTGACGTTGCTACATGTACATATCGGCCCAATGCTGGCGAAGTTTATGGCGCGTTATCCCGATGTGTCGTTACAACTTGAAGCAACCAACCGCCGTGTTGACGTGGTTGGCGAGGGCATTGACGTTGCAATTCGCGTCCGGCCGCGTCCTTTTGAAGACAGCGATCTGGTGATGCGCGTGCTGGCGGACAGGGGGCACCGTTTGTTTGCCAGCCCGGCGTTGGTACAGTGTATGGGAAATCCTTCTTCGCCAGCAGAACTGCATCACTGGCCCGGACTGAGCCTGGCTTCAGGTAAACATATCCACCGTTGGGAACTCTTTGGTCCACAGGGCGCGCGCGCTGAAGTTCACTTTACACCGCGTTTGATCACCACAGACATGCTGGCGCTGCGTGAAGCGGCCGTTGCGGGCGTCGGCCTCGTTCAGTTACCTGTTTTAATGGTGAAAGACCAACTGGCTGCGGGGAAGCTGGTTGCCTTGCTGGAAGGATGGGAACCCAGAAGAGAGGTGATTCATGCGGTATTCCCGTCCCGCCGTGGATTGTTGCCGTCCGTACGCGCGCTGGTGGATTTTTTGACAGAAGAGTATGCGCGAATGGTGGAAGATTAAAACAGAGCGCAATATACCCTTTTTTATTTTATGTCACTAACTTATTGATTTTATTGTGTATATATAACTTGGGTGAAAAAGGGTCTGACAGGAAGACGTTGCGTTTTTCTTCAATAAATCAACGTGATTGTCTGATATTATTCCTGTTCACTGCCGTACAGGCAGCTTAGAAACAGCGAAAACCACGCCCGATAAACAGGGTATGGTTCACTGCCGTACAGGCAGTTCAGTATTTAATGTAGAAGGAAGGGACGCTGCGGGGAATAAAAATAACGTTAATTCGCATCAACGGTATTCATGCAGGAAAGGGACAATAAAAAGGCCGGATAAACCGACCTTTTTTTATCTTTACGCCACCCGGGCGTGAAAACAATCAGCGACTACGGAAGACAATGCGGCCTTTGCTCAGGTCGTACGGGGTCAGTTCAACAGTCACTTTGTCGCCCGTCAGGATGCGGATGTAGTTTTTACGCATTTTACCGGAGATGTGTGCAGTAACCACGTGACCGTTTTCTAATTCTACGCGGAACATGGTATTAGGTAACGTTTCGAGAACGGTACCCTGCATTTCAATATTGTCTTCTTTGGCCATCTAATCCTCTGGGGTATCACTACCGTAATTTGAACCGGCAAGATAATGCCGAAGTTCTTTAAATAAGTAAAGATTTGCGCGTTTAAAACGCAGCAAATCAGGTTTGGCGCATTACTCCGAAAAACACGGCAAAGCCGCACTTGAAGCGCAACGTATAAGGGAGCGATGAGATAAACGATGGGCGTTACCTGACGCGAACGGTTCCTTAACGGCGGCGGGGTAATGGGCATAACCTGCTCTGCGGCACAATTATAACACCCTGACAAAAAATGTGCCGAAAACATTCACGCCTGAGGCGAAAATAACGTGCGTGGCACCCAGAAATGACCCGGTAATCGCTGTTGCCGTAATGATCCCAGATGCTCAAGGTATTGCCTGCGGGGAATTTCGACAGCGCCAAGCGATGCCGTGTGGCTATTCAGCACCTGGCAGTCGATTAATTTTCCACCTTGACGAATAAATTCAGCGCAAAAAACAAGCAGCGCGGTTTTGGAGGCGTTCTCCTGGCGACTGAACATCGATTCGCCGCAAAACAGGGTGCCTTGCGAAACGCCATACATGCCGCCGACGAGCGCGTTGTGTCGCCATACTTCGATGGAATGCGCATGCCCCAGCTCATGTAAGCGGTGATACGCTTCCACCACATCGCGCGTGATCCAGGTTCCTTCGTCACGATCGTTGGCGCAGCCTTCAATAACCTGACCAAACGCATAATTAAGCGTGACGCGATAGGGCGATCGTTTGTGAAAACGCTTCATGCTGCGGCTGATGTGTAATGTTTCAGGCTGCAAAATAGCGCGAGGATCGGGTGACCACCAAAGAATCGGGTCGCCTGGTGAAAACCACGGGAAAATACCCCGCTGATAGGCCATCAATAAGCGGGCAGGACTGAGATCGCCACCAAGCGCCAATAAACCATTGGGTTCACGTAACGCGCCTTCCGGCGAGGGGAAGGCGATTGAGTGGCGAGAAAGCTGAACCAGGCGCATGACCGCAGAACTCCAGTACGCAAGTCGGATCGTTCAATAATAGCTTACAGACGTTGCTTAAACTGGTAATAACGACCCTGCCTGGCTAACAGATCTGCGTGATTACCTTGCTCAATAATTTGCCCGTTGTCCATCACTATTATTTGATCAAAACGTGACAGCCCGCGCAGACGGTGCGTGACCATTAAAACGGTTTTCCCGCGCATAACCTCTGCCAGCAATTCAAGCATCTGGCTTTCGGTTGTCGCGTCCAGCCCCTCCGTGGGTTCATCGAGCAGCATGAGCGGCGCATCGTGCAGCAGGGCACGGGCGATAGCCAGACGACGAAGCTCGCCGCCTGACAGCTGACGTCCGCCTTCGCCTAGCCAGCTGTTAAGTCCGCCATCCTCCAGCAGCTTTTCCAGCCCGACACGGCGCAGCATCTCTGAGAGCGTATCGTCGTTTGCGTCTGGCGCTGCCAGCAGCAGGTTGTCACGCAATGTGGCGCTGAACAGGTGTACTCGCTGCGGCACCACGCTAATGGTGCGACGCAGGGCCGCTTCATCCAGCGTTGAAATTGGTTGATCGTTAAGCAGAATATCGCCGCTCTGCGGGTCCCAGGCGCGGGTGAGCAGTTGCAGCAATGTCGATTTCCCGCAGCCGGTGCGTCCGAGAATAGCGATATGTTCTCCGGGCGCGACTTGCAGAGAAAGGGCATCCAGCGCTTTTTGCGGCTGCTCCGGGTAACTGAATGAAACGTCACGCAGCGTCAGCGTTACCTGCCGGGGAGCCGCTGCTTCGCCATCCGGGAAGGTCACTTCAGGCTGCTGCTCGGTCAGTTCGGTAATACGCAGCGCAGAGGCGATGACCTGGCCAAGATGTTGAAACGCGCCGGTAACGGGGGCAAGCGCTTCAAATGCCGCCAGCGCGCAAAAGACAAACAGCGCTATCAGCGCGCCAGGCTGGCTGTTATCGCCGACGCCGCCGGAAGCCATCCATAACATCAGCATTACCGCCAGTGCGCCAATCAGCAGCATTAAGGCCTGGGATAGCGCCGTTAATTCAGACTGACGTCGCTGGGCTTCATGCCACTGTAATTCCGTGGCTTCCATTTGCGCCCGATAGCGCGAGCTGGCGCCAAATATTGTCAGTTCCGCCTGACCCTGTAGCCAGGCGGTTAACTGCTGGCGATACTGACCGCGTAAATGGGTTAAGTTCTGCCCGGTGCTTTTTCCGGCGCGATAGAAGAGCGGAGGCATAATAAACAGCGTCAGCAGCATAATGCCACCCAGCGTAATCGCGAGGGTGAAATCGAGAACACTCAGCCCCAGCGTGACCACCATAATCACCACAAACGCGCCAACCAGCGGAGAAATAACGCGCAGGTAGAGGTGATCCAGCGTATCGACATCGGCGACGACGCGGTTCAGCAGCTCGCCCTGACGATAGCGGGCAAGACCAGCAGGGGAGAGCGGCAGCAGCTTGCTGAACGTATGAATACGCAAATGTTGCAATACGCGGAAGGTGGCGTCATGGCTGACCAGACGCTCGAAATACCGGCCCGCAGTACGGGTGATCGCCGCACCGCGCACGCCAGCAGCCGGCAGCATGTAGTTAAAGCTATAGATACCCGCCACACCGACTACGGCTGAGGCGGAGAGGAACCAGCCAGAGAGCGTCAGCAAACCGATACTGGCCAGTAGCGTGACGATGGCCAGAATAATACCGAGCGTTAACATCCACTTATGACGTTTATACAGCGTCAGATACGGTAGCAAGGCACGCATTTAAATGTCCTCCTGACGATGAGCCAATAGTGTCGCAAACGCGCCGTTGGCGCTGCTGAGTTGGGCATAATCACCTTGCTCGATGATCTGCCCGTCCTGCATAACCCAGATCACGTCCCAGTCGGCAAGATCTTCTAACTGATGCGTTACCATCAGCGTGGTCTGGCGTTTTGATGCGGCATTCAGCGCCTGCATTACACGCTGCTCGCTGTGGGCATCCAGACTGGCGGCGGGTTCATCCAGCAACAACAATTTGCAGGGATTCAGCAGAGCGCGGGCAACCGCAACCCGCTGCGCCTGACCGACGGAAAGGCGACCAGCGTGATCGCCAGTCGGCGTGTCTACGCCTTGCGGCAACAGAGGTAAAAACTCACTGACCCAGGCGCTGTCGAGAGCCGCCTGTAACGCTTGTTCACTGGCATCCGGGCGGGCAAGCAGGACGTTTTCACGGAGCGTGCCAGCCGGTAATTGTGGGTTTTGCCCCACCCAGGAGAGATGTTTTCGCCAAGATTCCGGGGATAAATCACGAAGTTCAACGCCGTTAATGCACAGGGAGCCCTGATAAGAGAGAAAGCCAGACAGCGCGTTTAACAGCGAACTCTTTCCTGAACCGCTGCGGCCAACCAGTACGGCGCTCTGACCTGCGGCCAGTGTGAAATTCAGCGGTCCTGCAAGCGTTTTACCTTCCGGCGAGGTAATTATCAGATCCTGCGCTTCAAGGGTTACCGGTTCTTTCCCGGAAAGTTCGACATCACCGCGTTCCGGGTGAGCGAGAGGCGTTTCCATAAAGGTTTTCAGGCTGTCAGCCGCACCTACCGCCTGCGCTTTGGCATGGTAAAAGGTGCCCAGATCGCGCAGTGGCTGGAAAAACTCCGGCGCCAGAATCAGCGCCAGGAAGCCGGCGGCAAGCGTGACGCCCGTCCCGTAATGGCCGAAATTAAGTTCGCCGAGGTAGGAGAAACCGAAATAAACCGCGACCAGCGCAATGGACAGCGACGTGAAGAACTCCAGTACCCCGGAGGATAAAAAGGCGAGACGCAGGACTTCCATTGTGCGCTGGCGAAAATCTTGTGAAGCGACACGAATGCTTTCCGTTTCTGCTTCACCGCGCCCGAAGATGCGCAGCGTCTCCATACCGCGTAAGCGGTCGAGGAAATGCCCGCTCAGGCGGGCAAGCGCCTGGAAATTACGGCGGTTAGCGTCGGCGGCGCCCATTCCCACCATCGCCATAAATAATGGGATCAGCGGTGCGGTGCCGAGCAAAATTAGCGCGGCGGCCCAGTTTGACGGGAAGATCGCCGCCACAATCAACAGGGGAACGCAGACAGCAAGCGCCATTTGCGGCAGATAGCGGGCATAGTAATCATGCATATCGTCAATCTGCTCCAGCACCAGCGTCGCCCAGCTACCAGCCGGTTTACCCTGAATCCAGGCTGGCCCTGCCTGTTGCAGGCGATCCAGCACCTGGCGGCGGATCTCAAATCGGATATGCTGCCCGGCATGAAAACCCACCCGCTCGCGCAGCCAGACCACCCAGGCGCGCAGGACAAACACCAACATCAGTACGATGAAGGGGAGCAGGAGGGCTTCGCGGGGAATATTGTCCATGATCATATGCTGGAGAATGCGAGCCATGATCCAGGCCTGAGCGACAATCAGTACGCCACTCACGAAACCCAACAGGCGTGAAATGTTCAGCCAACGTTGGGAAATTACACTTTGCTGTTTTAACCAGCGGGTCAATTCTTTTTGACGGGTTTTATTCATTGCACGCTTAGCAGGTGAGTTATCGGAATTTTTGGCACGGCAATGTTACAACGGGGCAAAAATAAAGGCGACTTATAGTCGCCTTTTTTACTTTTGTTACTGATTTGTAAAAACTATTTGCACGCGTCAGCCAGACCGTCAAGGTAGCGTTCAGCGTCCAGCGCCGCCATGCAACCTGTGCCCGCTGAGGTGATTGCCTGACGATAAATATGGTCCATCACGTCGCCTGCGGCGAACACGCCGGGAACGCTGGTCTGCGTGGCGTTACCGTGGATGCCGGACTGGACTTTGATATAGCCGTTTTCCAGTTCAAGCTGACCTTCAAAAATCGCGGTGTTCGGGCTGTGGCCGATGGCGACAAACAGGCCTGCAACGTCAAGGGATTCAATGTTGTCCGGGTTTTGCGTATCACGCAGACGCAAACCGGTAACGCCCATCTGATCGCCGGTCACCTCTTCCAGAGTGCGGTGGGTATGCAGCACGATGTTGCCGTTTTCCACTTTATCCATCAGGCGCTTAATCAGAATTTTTTCGGCGCGGAAGCCGTCGCGACGGTGAATCAAATGCACTTCAGCGGCGATGTTCGCCAGGTATAACGCTTCTTCAACCGCCGTGTTGCCGCCGCCGATGACCGCGACCTTCTGGTTGCGGTAGAAGAAACCGTCGCAGGTGGCGCAGGCAGACACGCCACGGCCTTTAAATGCTTCTTCAGACGGCAGGCCGAGGTAGCGTGCGGAAGCGCCGGTTGCGATGATCAGCGCATCGCAGGTGTATTCGCCGCTGTCGCCGGTCAGACGGAAAGGACGGTTTTGCAGATCCACGCTATTGATGTGATCGAAGATGATTTCAGTATCAAATTTCGTCGCATGTTCGTGCATGCGCTCCATCAACAGCGGCCCGGTCAGATCGTTCGGATCGCCAGGCCAGTTTTCCACTTCCGTCGTGGTGGTCAGTTGACCGCCTTTCTCCATACCGGTAATCAGAACCGGTTGCAGGTTTGCGCGCGCAGCGTAGACCGCAGCGGTATATCCCGCCGGTCCAGAACCCAGGATAAGCAGTTTACTGTGTTTGGTCGTGCCCATGAGATCCCCATAGTTGTTGGCAGACAATGGGCAGGATTGTAGGGAATTTGCAGACGTAAAAAAAGAGTATAGCGATTTTGTTAACAATATGTGTAATAGCAGGAACCGATGAATGGGCGGATTTAGGGCTGCGATATAATGCTTTCTACTTAAAATCGGCCAGTTATAAGGTGATAAAATGACGATTTAGCGCCGCTCTTAATGAATAACTGGCATGTTGTACTAAAAATCGATGTTTTGCTTTGACAATCCCCTGCTGTTTTGCGAAAACATCTTCTGGAAGAAAAAAACAGTGTTATGTGTGTGCTGCATAATCATGCATATAAGCACCATGTTTACCGGGCTAGTGAAATCTACGCATGGCGTGGACAGACGCCATTCGTGATGTCGATAGCTGCCATCCGGCAACGGTCTTCTCACCATAGGCCCTGGCATTGCGCGCCGTTAATCCCTCTGGGTTCGGTCTATTGTGATGGGCATCGACTCTGAACAGTGATGTTAGTAGAGTCAGGCAGGAGTAGGGAAGGAATACAGAGAGACAATAATAATGGTAGATAGCAAGAAGCGCCCTGGCAAAGATCTCGACCGTATCGATCGTAACATTCTTAATGAGTTGCAAAAGGATGGGCGTATTTCTAACGTCGAGCTTTCTAAACGAGTGGGACTTTCACCGACGCCTTGCCTTGAGCGTGTCCGTCGGCTGGAAAGACAGGGTTTTATTCAGGGCTATACGGCGCTGTTAAACCCGCATTATCTGGATGCATCACTTCTGGTTTTTGTTGAGATTACTCTGAATCGTGGCGCTCCAGATGTGTTTGAACAATTTAACGCCGCAGTACAAAAACTTGAAGAAATTCAAGAGTGTCATTTAGTTTCCGGTGATTTCGACTACCTGTTGAAAACACGCGTGCCGGATATGTCAGCGTACCGTAAGCTGCTGGGTGAAACCCTGCTGCGTCTGCCTGGCGTGAATGACACACGTACTTACGTGGTAATGGAAGAAGTCAAACAGAGCAATCGTCTGGTAATTAAGACGCGCTAACACGGAACAGGTGCAAAATCGACGTAGTTTGATTACACTCCTGTTAATCCATACAGCAACAGTGCCGGGGCAACCCGGTGCTGTTGTCCGTTTTAGCATCGGGCAGGAAAAGCCCGAAACCTGGAGAGCCTTTTTTGAGCCAGGAATACACTGAAGACAAAGAAGTCACATTGAAAAAGTTAAGCAGCGGGCGCCGACTTCTGGAAGCGTTGCTGATCCTTATTGCCCTTTTTGCCGTCTGGTTGATGGCAGCCTTACTTAGCTTTAACCCTTCAGATCCCAGTTGGTCGCAAACCGCATGGCATGAGCCTATCCATAATTTAGGCGGCGCGCCGGGCGCGTGGCTGGCTGACACGCTGTTCTTTATCTTTGGCGTGATGGCTTACACCATCCCGGTGATTATCGTTGGCGGCTGCTGGTTTGCCTGGCGGCACCAGAGCAACGACGATTACATCGACTATTTTGCCGTGTCGCTGCGCATTATCGGCGTCCTGGCGTTGATTCTTACCTCCTGCGGATTAGCCGCAATTAATGCTGATGATATCTGGTACTTCGCGTCTGGCGGCGTCATTGGCAGCCTGTTAAGCACCACGCTTCAGCCTCTGCTGCACAGCAGCGGGGGAACGATTACGCTGCTGTGCGTCTGGGCAGCCGGTCTGACGCTCTTCACCGGCTGGTCCTGGGTGAGCATTGCAGAAAAACTGGGTGGCTGGCTGCTGAACATTCTCACCTTCGCCAGCAACCGTACTCGCCGCGATGACACCTGGGTCGATGACGACGAGTATGAAGATGATGACGAATACGAAGATGAAGCGGTGGGCTCACAGCGCGAATCCCGACGTGCGCGCATCCTTCGTGGCGCACTGGCGCGCCGTAAGCGGTTGGCAGAGAAGTTCAGCAATCCGCGTGGGCGACACACGGATGCGGCGCTTTTCTCCGGCAAGCGTATGGATGATGAAGACGATATCGAATACAGCGCGCGTGGCGTGGCCGCCGATCCTGATGATGTGCTGTTCTCCGGCCATCGTGCGACGCAGCCGGAATATGAGGAATACGATCCTCTGCTGAATGGGCATTCGGTCACGGAGCCTGTTGCCTCCGCTGCTGCGGCGACAACGGCAACGCAAGCCTGGGCGGCGCCTGCCGATCCAGTTATGTCTGCACCGTCGGTGCCGGGTGCTGAAGCCGCGTCTGCGCAACCGGTGGTGGAATGGCAGCCTGTTCCGGGGCCGCAAACCGGCGAACCGGTCATTGCGCCTGCGCCGGAAAGTTATCCGCCGCAACCACAATATGCGCAGCCGCAAGCGCCACATCATGAACCGTGGCAGCAACCTGCGCCGACCGAGCCGCAAGCGCAGTATTACGCTGAACACGCGTATGAACAGCCTGTGCCGCAGGCGCAGGAACCTGCGGCGGAACAACCCTGGCACCCTGAGCCTGTTTATCAACACGAGCCGACTTTCGAGCCGCAACCGGCTTACCCGCAGGAACCGGTTCAGGATACGTATTACCAGCAGCAGCCTGCTGTTGAGCCACCGTCTGCGGTGGAGCCTGAGCCTGTAGCAGAAGAAATTAAACCCGCCCGCCCGCCGCTTTACTACTTTGAAGAAGTGGAAGAGAAACGCGCGCGTGAGCGTGAGCAACTGGCTGCGTGGTATCAGCCGATTCCTGAGCCAGCGAAAGCGCCGGAGCCGGTTAAACCATCGGCACCGACAGCAGCTTCTGTGCCGCCTGTTGAATCCGTTGCCACGGTTGCGCCGTTGGCGGCAGGCGTCAAAGATGCAACGCTGGCCGCAGGCGCGGCGGCGGCATCCGCTGCACCTGCGTTTAGCCCGGTAAGCGGTGGTGCGCCACGCCCACAGGTTAAAGAGGGGATTGGCCCGCAACTGCCTCGCCCTAACCGCGTTCGCGTTCCGACCCGCCGTGAGCTGGCCTCGTATGGCATAAAATTACCGTCTCAGCGTATCGCGGAAGAGAAAGCGCGTGCGGCGGGGCGTCATCAGTATGATGCCGAAACGCAGTATACCGATGATGAAATTGATGAGATGCAGCAGGATGAGCTGGCACGTCAGTTCGCCCAGTCTCAGCAGCATCGTTATGGTTCCGAATATCAACATGATGCTCCTCAGGCAGAAGATGAGGATGCAGCAGAAGCTGAACTGGCTCGCCAGTTTGCCTCTTCACAGCAGCAGCGCTATGCCGGGGAACAGCCTGCGGGAGCCCATCCGTTCTCGCTGGATGATTTTGAATTCTCGCCGATGAAAGCGCTGGTGGATGAAGGCCCGCATGAGCCGTTGTTTACTCCCGGCGTGATGCCTGAGCAGCCTGTTGCGCCGCAGCAGCCCGTCGCGCCACAGCAGCAGTATCAGCAGCCGCAACAGCCCGTCGCGCCACAGCAACAGTATCAGCAGCCGCAGCAGCCGGTTGCGCCGCAGCAACAGTATCAACAACCGCAACAACCGGCCGCGCCACAGCCGCAGGAAAGCCTGATCCATCCGTTGTTGATGCGTAATGGCGACAGTCGTCCGTTGCAGAAACCTACCACGCCGTTGCCGTCGCTGGATCTGCTGACGCCGCCGCCGAGCGCAGTGGAACCGGTCGATACTTTCGCGCTGGAACAAATGGCGCGCCTGGTCGAAGCGCGTCTGGCGGATTTCCGCATTAAAGCTGACGTGGTGAACTATTCCCCAGGGCC
Organism: Citrobacter sp. CK180; assembly: GCF_030333655.1. NCBI lineage: Bacteria > Pseudomonadati > Pseudomonadota > Gammaproteobacteria > Enterobacterales > Enterobacteriaceae > Citrobacter > Citrobacter sp. CK180. The sequence continues at coordinate 250,829 of NZ_JAOWFM010000056.1, forward strand.
TGTTATTACCCGTTTTGAGCTGAATCTGGCGCCGGGCGTGAAAGCCGCGCGTATTTCTAACCTGTCACGCGATCTCGCGCGTTCACTGTCAACCGTTGCGGTACGCGTGGTAGAAGTGATCCCTGGTAAGCCTTACGTGGGCCTCGAACTGCCGAACAAAAAACGTCAGACCGTCTACCTGCGTGAAGTGCTGGATAACGCTAAATTCCGCGAGAATCCGTCGCCGCTCACCGTGGTGCTGGGTAAAGATATCGCTGGCGATCCGGTTGTGGCCGATCTGGCGAAAATGCCTCATCTGCTGGTTGCGGGGACGACGGGTTCCGGTAAATCGGTTGGGGTCAATGCCATGATCCTCAGCATGCTGTATAAAGCGCAGCCAGAAGATGTGCGTTTCATCATGATTGACCCGAAAATGCTGGAACTTTCGGTCTATGAAGGCATTCCGCATCTGCTGACCGAAGTGGTCACGGATATGAAAGACGCCGCCAACGCACTGCGCTGGAGCGTTAATGAAATGGAACGCCGCTATAAGCTGATGTCGGCGCTTGGCGTGCGTAATCTGGCAGGCTATAACGAGAAAATTGCCGAAGCGGCACGGATGGGGCGTCCGATTCCAGACCCGTACTGGAAGCCGGGCGACAGCATGGATGCCCAGCATCCGGTGCTGGAAAAACTGCCGTATATCGTGGTTCTGGTCGATGAATTCGCCGATCTGATGATGACCGTCGGTAAGAAAGTTGAAGAGCTGATTGCGCGTCTGGCGCAGAAAGCGCGTGCCGCAGGTATTCACCTGGTGCTGGCGACTCAGCGCCCGTCGGTTGACGTTATTACCGGTCTGATTAAGGCCAACATTCCGACGCGTATCGCCTTTACCGTATCCAGTAAGATCGACTCACGCACGATCCTCGATCAGGGCGGCGCGGAATCCCTGCTGGGGATGGGGGATATGCTTTATTCCGGCCCGAACTCGACCATGCCGGTACGTGTTCATGGCGCGTTTGTCCGCGACCAGGAAGTGCATGCGGTGGTGCAGGACTGGAAAGCGCGTGGTCGCCCGCAATACATTGATGGCATCACCTCGGATAGCGAAAGCGAAGGGGGCGGCGGCGGCTTTGACGGCGGCGAGGAGCTGGATCCGTTATTCGATCAGGCGGTGAGCTTTGTGACCGAAAAACGCAAAGCGTCCATTTCTGGCGTTCAGCGTCAGTTCCGTATCGGTTACAACCGTGCGGCACGTATTGTCGAGCAGATGGAAGCCCAAGGCATTGTCAGCGAACAAGGCCATAACGGGAACCGCGAGGTGCTGGCGCCACCGCCGTTCGAATGATTGCAAAGATCGGTAAATAAATAAGAATTCAGTATTTTCTTCTTTCCTCATGCTGATTTTTGGCCTGGAATAGAGAGCAGAGGGAACTCCCCATCGGGAGTGACGTATTTTGAGGAATAATGATGAAAAAAATCGCAATCACCTGCGCATTACTCTCCGGCTTTGTGGTGAGCAGCGTATGGGCGGATGCCGCCAGCGATCTGAAAAGCCGTCTGGATAAAGTCAGCAGCTTCCACGCCAGCTTTACACAAAAAGTGACTGACGGCAGCGGCGCCGCCGTTCAGGAAGGCCAGGGCGACTTATGGGTTAAGCGTCCTAATCTGTTTAACTGGCATATGACGCAGCCCGACGAGAGCATTCTGGTCTCTGACGGGAAAACGCTATGGTTCTTTAACCCGTTTGTCGAGCAGGCAACGGCGACCTGGTTAAAAGATGCGACGGGCAATACGCCGTTTATGCTGATAGCCCGCAACCAGTCCAGCGACTGGCAGCAGTACAACATCAAACAAAATGGCGATGACTTTGTGCTGACGCCAAAAAGCAGTAGCGGTAACCTGAAACAGTTCACCATTAATGTGGGTCGTGACGGGACTATTCATCAGTTCAGCGCAGTGGAACAAGACGATCAGCGCAGCAGCTATCAGCTGAAATCTCAGCAGAATAGCGCTGTCGATGCATCAAAATTTACCTTTACTCCGCCGCAAGGTGTAACGGTAGACGACCAACGTAAGTAGAGGCGCATGAGTGAGCAATCTGTCGCTCGATTTTTCTGATAATACCTTTCAGCCACTGGCCGCGCGTATGCGGCCAGAAAATTTAGCGCAGTATATTGGTCAGCAGCATCTGCTGGCTGCGGGTAAGCCTTTGCCTCGTGCAATTGAGGCCGGGCACCTGCACTCGATGATTTTGTGGGGGCCGCCCGGTACGGGCAAAACCACGCTGGCCGAAGTGATTGCCCGCTATGCCAATGCTGACGTCGAACGCATTTCCGCCGTGACTTCTGGCGTAAAAGAGATCCGTGAAGCCATTGAACGCGCCCGCCAGAACCGTAATGCCGGGCGCCGCACTATTCTGTTTGTCGATGAAGTCCATCGCTTCAACAAGAGCCAGCAGGATGCGTTTCTGCCGCATATCGAAGACGGCACGATTACGTTTATTGGCGCGACGACCGAAAACCCGTCCTTCGAGCTGAACTCGGCTTTGCTGTCACGCGCCCGCGTGTATCTCCTCAAATCCTTAACGACTGAAGATATTGAGCAGGTGCTGAATCAGGCGATGGATGACAAAGCGCGTGGTTATGGCGGCCAGGATATCGTTCTGCCGGACGAGACGCGCCGGGCGATCGCCGAACTGGTGAACGGAGATGCGCGTCGGGCGTTAAATACGCTGGAAATGATGGCAGACATGGCGGAAGTGGATGACAGCGGTAAGCGAGTATTATTGCCCGCATTACTGACCGAAATCGCCGGGGAGCGCAGCGCGCGCTTTGATAATAAAGGCGACCGCTTTTACGATCTCATCTCCGCATTGCATAAATCGGTGCGTGGTAGCGCCCCGGACGCGGCGCTTTACTGGTATGCCCGGATCATTACCGCTGGCGGCGACCCGCTGTATGTCGCCCGACGTTGCCTGGCGATTGCTTCTGAAGACGTCGGCAATGCCGATCCTCGCGCAATGCAGGTGGCGATTTCTGCGTGGGATTGCTTTACCCGCGTCGGCCCTGCGGAAGGGGAACGGGCGATAGCCCAGGCGATTGTTTATTTAGCCTGTGCGCCGAAAAGTAACGCGGTTTATACCGCGTTCAAAGCGGCGCTGGCTGATGCCCGTGAACGCCCGGATTATGACGTGCCTGTGCATCTGCGCAATGCGCCGACGAAACTGATGAAAGAAATGGGCTATGGCCAGGAATACCGCTACGCGCATGATGAGCCAAACGCCTACGCCGCAGGCGAGGTTTATTTCCCGCCGGAAATAGCGCAAACACGCTATTATCATCCCACAAACAGGGGTCTTGAAGGCAAGATTGGCGAAAAGCTCGCCTGGCTGGCTGAACAGGATCAAAATAGCCCCACAAAACGCTACCGTTAGCGCGATCGTTGCGGTAATGTTGGCACTGTATCCCTGTGACTGCAGGCTGTGGTCACGTTTCCTATTTTAATTCGATAAGCACAGGATAAGCATGCTCGATCCCAATCTGCTGCGTAATGAGCCAGACGCAGTCGCTGAAAAACTGGCACGCCGGGGCTTTAAGCTGGATGTAGATAAGCTGCGCGCTCTTGAAGAGCGTCGTAAAGTTTTGCAGGTCAACACGGAAAACCTGCAAGCAGAGCGTAACTCTCGATCGAAATCCATCGGCCAGGCGAAAGCGCGCGGGGAAGATATCGAGCCTTTACGTCTGGAAGTGAACAAGCTGGGCGAAGAGCTGGATGCGGCAAAAGCCGAGCTGGAGAGCTTACAGGCTGAAATTCGCGATATCGCGCTGACCATTCCTAACTTACCGGCTGATGATGTACCGGTAGGTAAAGATGAAAACGACAACGTTGAAGTCAGCCGTTGGGGAACCCCGCGTGAGTTTGATTTCGACGTCCGCGATCATGTGACGCTGGGTGAAATGCACGCCGGTCTCGACTTCGCGGCTGCGGTTAAACTGACCGGTTCCCGTTTTGTGGTAATGAAAGGGCAGATTGCCCGTATGCACCGCGCGCTGTCGCAGTTCATGCTGGATCTGCACACTGAACAGCATGGTTACAGTGAAAACTACGTGCCGTATCTGGTGAACCACGACACGCTGTACGGTACAGGGCAGTTGCCGAAATTTGCGGGCGATCTGTTCCATACTCGTCCGCTGGAAGAAGAGGCTGACAGCAGCAACTATGCGCTGATCCCGACGGCGGAAGTGCCGCTGACTAACCTGGTGCGTGATGAAATCATCGACGAAGATGCGCTGCCGATCAAAATGACTGCGCATACGCCATGCTTCCGTTCTGAAGCGGGTTCTTACGGTCGTGACACGCGCGGCCTGATCCGTATGCACCAGTTCGATAAAGTTGAGATGGTGCAGATTGTGCGTCCAGAAGAGTCAATGGATGCGCTGGAAGAGATGACCGGCCATGCTGAGAAAGTGCTTCAGTTGCTGGGCCTGCCGTACCGTAAAATCGTTCTGTGTACCGGTGACATGGGCTTTGGCGCATGTAAAACCTACGATCTCGAAGTATGGATCCCGGCGCAGAACACCTATCGTGAAATCTCTTCCTGCTCGAACGTATGGGATTTCCAGGCGCGTCGTATGCAGGCACGTTGCCGCAGTAAGTCCGACAAGAAAACCCGTCTGGTTCATACCCTGAACGGTTCCGGTCTGGCGGTTGGGCGTACTTTAGTTGCCGTGATGGAAAACTACCAGCAGGCTGATGGCCGCATCGAAGTTCCAGAAGTATTACGTCCGTATATGAACGGGCTGGAATATATCGGCTAATCCCCGCTCCTCTCTGCTTAAAAAGCGCCTCCGGGCGCTTTTTTTTATGCCTGTTTGACACCGGACAAGAATGGTTACCCCTTTGGGGGTAATACTACCTTCGAATGAAGATTAGCATTTATCGCTGATTTTTCTCATATTCATTATATACAAAACTATATAGCGATTTATTCGTTGTATAAATAACTACATAACGAAGTGTCTGGCTTTTATCAATCGTGAGCAAGCAAAGTGAGTCATCATGAAAACGAATATCCCCGATGCTGTACTGGCAGCTGAGGTAACTCGTCGAGGCCTGGTAAAAACGACAGCAATAGGCGGGCTGGCAATCGCCAGTAGCGCATTGACTCTGCCATTTACCCGGATCGCCAATGCGGCTGACGCTATCAGCCCCAACGCATCCAGCGAAAAAATTATCTGGAGCGCTTGCACCGTTAACTGCGGAAGCCGCTGCCCGCTGCGCATGCATGTGGTGGACGGTGAAATCAAATATGTTGAAACGGACAATACGGGCGATGATAACTATGACGGTCTGCATCAGATTCGCGCCTGTCTGCGCGGGCGTTCTATGCGCCGCCGGGTTTATAACCCCGATCGTCTGAAATATCCAATGAAGCGCGTTGGCAAGCGTGGTGAAGGTAAGTTTGAGCGCATCAGCTGGGACGAAGCCTATGACATTATCACCACCAATATGCAGCGTCTTATCAAAGACTACGGCAACGAATCCATCTATTTAAACTATGGTACGGGTACGCTTGGCGGCACGATGACGCGCTCCTGGCCACCAGGAAAAACACTGGTTGCCCGGCTGATGAACTGCTGCGGCGGTTACCTCAACCACTATGGCGATTACTCATCCGCGCAAATTGCCGCCGGGTTAAATTACACCTACGGCGGCTGGGCGGACGGTAATAGTCCTTCCGACATTGAAAATAGTAAGCTGGTTGTGCTGTTTGGTAACAATCCGGGGGAAACCCGTATGAGCGGCGGCGGGGTAACCTATTACCTCGAACAGGCACGGCAAAAATCAAATGCGCGGATGATTATTATCGATCCGCGTTATACCGATACCGGCGCGGGTCGTGAGGATGAGTGGATTCCGATTCGCCCGGGTACGGATGCGGCGCTGGTAAATGCGCTGGCATACGTCATGATCACCGAGGATATGGTCGATCAGCCGTTCCTCGACAAATACTGCGTGGGTTATGACGAAAAAACCTTACCTGCCAGCGCGCCGAAAAATGGTCACTACAAAGCCTATATTCTGGGACAGGGTAGAGATGGTATTGCGAAGACGCCGGAGTGGGCGTCGCAGATCACCGGTATTCCGGCGGAGCGCATTGTAAAACTGGCGCGTGAAATCGGTAGCGCCAAACCCGCTTACATCAGCCAGGGCTGGGGGCCGCAGCGTCATGCCAACGGCGAAATCGTTACTCGCGCAATCTCTATGCTGGCGATCCTGACCGGCAACGTCGGCATTAACGGCGGCAACAGCGGTGCGCGTGAGGGATCTTACGATTTGCCGTTTGAGCGTATGCCAACGCTGGAAAACCCGGTCGAGACCAGCATTTCGATGTTCTTATGGACCGATGCCATTGAGCGCGGGCCAGAAATGACGGCGCTGCGTGATGGGGTTCGCGGCAAAGATAAACTCGACGTTCCCATCAAAATGATCTGGAACTATGCCGGTAACTGCCTGATTAACCAGCATTCCGAAATTAACCGCACGCATGAAATTTTGCAGGATGACAAGAAGTGCGAAATGATCGTCGTTATCGACTGTCATATGACCTCTTCAGCGAAATATGCCGATATTCTGCTGCCGGACTGCACCGCTTCTGAGCAGATGGACTTCGCGCTGGATGCCTCCTGCGGGAACATGTCCTACGTTATTTTCACCGACCAGGCCATTAAACCGCGCTTTGAGTGCAAGACTATCTATCAGATGACCAGCGAGCTGGCGAAGCGTCTCGGCGTGGAGCAGCAGTTTACCGAAGGGCGTACGCAAGAAGAGTGGATGCGTCATCTGTACGAACAGTCGCGTCAGGCGATTCCCGAACTGCCGACATTCGAAGCATTCCGCAAGCAGGGCATCTTTAAGCAGCGCGACCCTGAAGGTCATCACGTTGCCTATAAAGCATTCCGTGACGATCCGCAGGCTAACCCGCTGACAACGCCGTCGGGCAAAATCGAGATCTATTCGCAGGCGCTGGCAGAGATTGCGGCAACCTGGGAACTGCCGGAAGGCGATGTGATCGATCCGTTGCCGATCTATACGCCGGGCTTCGAAAACTACAGCGATCCGTTGACCAAAGACTATCCGTTGCAATTAACGGGCTTCCACTACAAATCTCGCGTGCACTCTACCTATGGCAACGTGGACGTTCTGAAAGCTTCCTGCCGCCAGGAGATGTGGATTAACCCGATGGACGCGCAAAAACGCGGCATCAGCAACGGCGACAAAGTGCGTATCTTCAACGGTCGCGGCGAGTTGCATATTGAGGCGAAAGTGACGCCGCGCATGATGCCGGGCGTCGTTGCGTTGGGCGAAGGCGCCTGGTATGACCCGGATGCAAAACGCGTGGATCAGGGGGGATGTATTAACGTCCTGACGACCCAGCGTCCTTCTCCTCTCGCTAAGGGGAATCCGTCCCATACGAACCTCGTTCAGGTTGAGAAGGTATAAGGAGTAACCGATGACAACCCAATATGGATTTTTTATTGACTCCAGTCGTTGCACCGGTTGCAAAACCTGCGAACTGGCCTGCAAAGACTACAAAGATTTAACCCCGGACGTCAGCTTCCGTCGCATCTATGAATATGCGGGCGGCGACTGGCAGGAGGATAACGGTGTCTGGCACCAGAACGTCTTTGCCTACTATCTCTCCATCTCCTGCAACCACTGCGAAGACCCGGCCTGCACGAAAGTGTGCCCGAGCGGCGCAATGCACAAACGCGAGGACGGTTTTGTGGTAGTGGATGAGGACGTCTGCATCGGCTGTCGCTACTGCCATATGGCCTGCCCGTACGGTGCGCCACAGTACAACGCCGCCAAAGGCCACATGACCAAATGCGACGGCTGTCATGACCGCGTTGCCGACGGCAAAAAACCGATCTGCGTCGAGTCCTGCCCGCTGCGCGCGCTGGACTTTGGCCCGATAGAAGAGCTGCGGAAGAAACATGGCACGCTGGCGGCCGTTGCACCGCTGCCGGGCGCGCACTTCACCAGACCGAACATTGTGATTAAACCCAACGCCAACAGCCGCCCGACCGGGGATACCACGGGTTATCTGGCAAATCCGAAGGAGGT